>JBQCFO010000448.1:0-9410 GCA_051959055.1 Ginsengibacter sp.
CGGCAGTAAAATAAGTAGAAAGATTTAAAAGCGCATAAGCAGAATGAATCAAACGATCTAATGCTGGTTCTTCCATTTTATATTCTTCCATAAACATCTGCTTGTCTTCGGGGTTTTCAAATTCAGCGATCTGTGCTTCAATAGCATTGGTCATTATGATTACCTGTGCCCCTTCTGCTTTTGCAGCAGTCACCAATTGATCAGAATATTTATTGCCGGAATGCATGGATGCTTCATCCACATTGGCAACATATAGAACCGGTTTATTGGTCAGGAAAAAATTATCTGCTACCGCTTCTGTTTCTTCTTTTGAAAAATCCAGTGAACGGATATTTTTCCCCTGTTCAAGATGTGCTTTGGCTTTTTTCAACACTTCAAATTCCACTTTGCTTTTTGCATCCCCGCTTTTAGCCATTTTTTCCACTTTTGCTATTTTCTTTTCCACTCCTTCCAGGTCTTTCAACTGCAATTCGGTTTCAATAATTTCTTTATCGAGAATCGGATTGATGGGCCCTTCTTCACGCAACACATTTTCATCTTCGAAACACCGAATCACATGAATCACCGCATCCACTTCACGAATATTTGCCAGGAATTTATTTCCCAAACCTTCGCCTTTGCTTGCTCCTTTTACCAGCCCGGCGATATCCACAATTTCTATTTGAGTAGGAACAATTCTGTCGGGCTTTACCAATTCTGCAAGCACATTCAATCTTTTATCCGGAACGTTTACCAGCCCGACATTTGGTTCGATTGTACAAAAACGGTAATTGCTTGCCTGCGCCTTTGCACTGTTACTCACTGCATTAAATAAAGTTGATTTTCCCACATTTGGTAGTCCTACAATTCCTGCGCGTAATGCCATAATTAATTTTAATTTTTTATGAGATTTTACCCTTCGTTTAAGGCGCGCAAAGATAACATGAAAACGTTAGAGATACACCTGCAAAGCACGTCTCTTCAGTGTTTTTTAGCTTTCTTTTCGATTTAGCTTTTTTTTGTTTTTTTTTAGAGAAATGATGAGTATAAAATTCAAACGCACTTTTTAGAACGCTTTGTTTCGCTGTAAGGCACAAAGAGGAAAGGATCAAATCAGTTCACTTTCAAATAAAAAAGAAAGAAAGTGCTGACAGTGGGCAATCCCGAAGTGATATTCTTATAGACCTAAAATACAAGAGGCGCCAAAACCCCGAAGGGGTGAAATAATTGTAAGTAATGGATGCAGTACAAACAACTTAGAAATCATATTTGACCAAAACCACAAAACCTCACGACTGCATGTCACCCCTTCGGGGTTAGTGTTTGATGCAGGAGGTTTTGTTATAATCATTGCATCCATTAGGGATTTTGTTGATGCTATCTCTTTTTAAGTTGTATGATGGCAAATGCGTTCTTTCCCATTGTTCGATTTATTGGCAAAGGCTGTTTATAAAAGAAAATGTAGTTCGTCAGACACAAACTATGGCAGAGATTTAAGGTAGAATGAATTTTTGTTGAAATTGGTTTAATTCAATCCCGATGATGTTAGATAGAACTTTGCCTTAAACAGGAAAGATTAAATCAGTTCACTTTCAAATATAAAAGAAAAAAGTGCTGACAGTGGCAATCCTGAAGGGATGATATTATTATAGACCTAAAATACAAGAGGCGCCAAAACCCCGAAGGGGTGAAATAATTGTAAGTAATGGATGCAGTACAATCTGAAAATACAAATCCACATTATTTATTGCTTTACTGCAATAGAAAACATCTTATACCTCAAATACTTGCAATTTTTTGTTTTTAACTTCTAACAACTTTGGCCGCAAAAAAAATGGCGGGTAATACCGGCCATTTTTAATTGATGTGGTTTTTCATAATTATTCTTTAATCTTTTCTTCTTTTGTAACGATAACACTGCTGTCTTTAGAACCACCACGTGCCAGGGCAATAATGATAATCAAAACGATAATGGCACCAACTATCCACATCCATGGCTGAATGGTGGCGGAGGAGCTGGTAGTAGTTGTAGTAGTGCTCGAGCTTGAAGAGGTACCACTCGAGTCCTGTGCAAATGCTATTGCCTGCATCAATATCAATGTGATCATGGTCATAATGCTCCGGTAATGTTTTTTAATTGTTTCCATGTGAATTGTTTTTAGATAAAAAAAATAGATAATCAATTAACATGCCATTCAGAAATAAAACAACCAGCCACATTAAATCCCGGCAGCAAAAGGACAAATAAGCAAGATTTTGATTTTACCTTTTCCCGACTCTTGAAGGCGTATCTTTTCCACGGATAATCGTTTGGCTACTCAGTGCAATCGCTTTGATGATTTCAGCCATATTGTTCATATCCAAAGTGGAAATTTCATCGCTTTGCTTGTGATAATTTGGCTCATCATCCATTTTGGAAGTGCTGATCGTATGAGCCGGTACACCAAACGCAGCAAGGGTGGCATTGTCTGAGCGGTAAAATAAATTTTCTTTCAGATAAGGATCCGGTTCAAAATGAAACTTACTTCCTTCAAGATTTGATTGTAATATTTTTCCAAAATCTGATTTTTCATAACCGGTAATATATGCGCTGTTATTTCCCCATTTGCTATCTGTTCCAATCATTTCAATATTGAACATGGCCATAGCTTTTTCCGGATCTATTTGTTTTGAAAAATACTGGGAACCAAAACCGCCAATCTCTTCTGCTGTAAAAGTTACAAATATCAAAGTGCGCTCATTGTTTTTCAGTTTACTAAAATAATCGGCAAGCATGATAACTGCAGTAGTTCCCGCTGCATCATCATTTGCACCGTTATAAATCGAATCTCCCTTAGCATCTGGTTTGCCAATTCCCAAATGATCATAATGGGCAGAAAAAATAACATACTCGTCTTTTTTGCTTTTCCCAGGCAACACGCCTGCAACATTTGCAAGAGCAGAAGAAGTAATTTCATTCTTTATTTCAAAATGATAGGTATTCGGACTTTCACTTGTAAGTACAAATACAACGGGGGCTTTTGCTTCAAAGCTTTCACGATTGAATCTTTTCAACTGTCCAAAATTTTTTGCAAAAGAAGGATTTACCAAAACGAGGTATTTTTTATTTTCTTTTAAAAATCCAAATGCTTCTTTAAAGAGATTAGCGCCGCTGTCGATGGTCACTTTTGTATAACCGGAGTTTTCATCAAATTTTAAATCTGCATCGGTGGTGATGGCTACAATATAATCCTGCTCTATTGTTTGACCGTTGATATTTCCCGATGCCGAAACAGGCGTTGCTTTTAACATGGAAAACGTTTGTTTGTAACTTTTTAATCCATTAAAATATTGCAATCCGGATTTTTTAAATTCTGCTGCAATAAAGTCTGCTGCACGATCAATGGAAGGGGTAAAAGTTTTCCTTCCTTCCATCTTATCAGAAGCAAGAACTGTTTCAATTCGCGCCACTTCTTTTGCGTTGATGATCTTATCAATATTCTGAGAAAAACAAATGCCAATGGAACAGCAGGTTAGTAAAAGGGTAATAACAATCTTCATTTTTTAGTTTTTACGGTTCTGTTTTTTGATTTATTGTGGTTTAAAAATTTGGTTTGAAACTGGCGGCAGGTCTGGTGTTTTTATAATGATAAAACCGTGATTCGTTTCCTGATGGCAGTTATTACAAGTAGCAGTTAGGAGTGTAAAATTATTCAGAAATTTCGCCTCGTCTTTTTCTTTAATCGCATTGTCAATATTATAAACCGGGGCAGTAATCATACCGATTGATTTTACTTCCGGCCTGTCTGCGCAATACTTTGGAATATCATTCAAAGCTTCCTGCATTTCCCCAATTTCAAAATCTGCTAAATTCCAGTTTTGCTCTTTGCCCGCAAACCAAAGCTTTGCATGATGGACCTGAATTTGGGACATAAATTCTCCAAAACCAGGTTTATATGCATTGTTAACGGCTATTTGCAAACTGTCCACTTTCTGTTGTAATGCTTTTGTCTTTGATGAAGATTGATCACACGAAAAAAACGAAAGAGCGATTAAGGAAATTAAAAAGCTTTTCATGAGAAATTATTTTTTACCTTATGAATGATATTTCACTTTTATCAAAAGCACAACATCAAAGTTCTCATAATAATTTAATAATAAAATAATTCAATAATTATTTTACAAACTCATCATCTCTTTAAACTTCACAGCCTGCCTGCGGCTCACTTCGATTTTTTCGCCGCCGATTAAATCCAATAAAAGTCCACCGTTAAAATAAGGTTCTATTTTTTCTATCATTCTCAGATTGATAATATGTTTCCTGTTTGCCCTGAAAAAAACTTTTTCATCGAGTCTTTCTTCCAGCGCATTCAGCGACTTCAGGATCAATGGTTTATTGGTACCGAAGAAAACTTTTGCATAGTTTCCCACACTTTCAAAAAGGCGAACATCAGATAATTTTACAAACCAGCAGCGCTCGCCGTCTTTTACAAAAACCTGGTCGGTTTCGCTCAATATACCTCGATTATTGTAAGAAAGTAACTCTTCCTCATCTTTTTGTTTTACTTTCAAAAGCGCGTCAGCAAGGCGTTTGGGTTCTACAGGTTTCATTAAATAATCCAGTGCATTTACATCAAAAGCTTTTAACGCATATTCATCATAAGCAGTTACAAAAATTACATGCGGCGCTTTTTCCAACTGAGTAAGCATATCAAAACCGGTTTTCCCCGGCATCTGGATATCCAGGAAAATAAGATCCGGATTTAAAGTTTCAATTTTCTCAATCGCTTCGTCAGCATTAGCCGCCTCCCCGATTATTTCCACATCAGGAAATTCCTGCAACAATCTCTTAAGCTCACTCCTGGCAAGGCGTTCGTCATCTATTAAAATTACTTTTAGCATATTTTTAGTTTAAAATTCAAGGTTCAGGGTTGAGGGTTCAATGTTCAATGTTCAATGTTCAAGGTTGAAGGTTAAAGTCAGCAATTCACTATTCACTATTCACCACTCACCATTCCACAGGCATCACAATCTTAGACTGCACTTTCGTTCCTTCTATTTCTTCTACTTTAAAATAAGCATTCCCGTTGCATAAAAATTTCAACCGGTCGCGCGTGCTTTTGAAGCCAAAACCTTCGCCTGATTTATTTTCAAGATTCCCTGAATTTTGAACAATCAACTCAAAATCTTTATCAGTAAACCTGGAAATTAATTTAATAGTTCCTCCGTTAATTCTTTTACTGATTCCATGCTTGATGGCATTTTCGACCAGTGTTTGCAGCATCATCGGCGGCACAGGTTGTCCAAGGGTATCTTCATCAATATCAAATTGCACTTTCAATCTTTCTTCAAAACGCATTTGTTCCAGCGCCAGGTAGTCTTTTACAATATCCAGTTCTTTTTGCAATGGAACTGTTTCCATTTTTTCCACCTGAAGGCTGCTGCGCAAAATGTTGGAAAGCTCTGTGATGGCGGTTCTGGCGCGTTTTGGATTCTCTTCAACTAATGCGCGGATGCTGTTTAAAGAATTAAAAATAAAATGCGGATTGATGTGTGACTTTATCGTTTTTAATTCCAAATCCTTTACCGTTTTTTCAAGATTTAACCTATCCAATTCATCTTTCCGGTTTCTTTCCAGGTAGTGCCAAATCATATACAGCAATAGCCACAGCGCGATAAGAATAAAAGTGAAAATGATATCCCACCAAAAACGACCCTTGTGTTGCTCTTCATATTTCCATACACCGGTATTGTTTCTATACCAACCGGTACTCTTTTTTATAGTTTGTGCAGACGAATAGTTTGATGAATCCTTCGGATTGTTTGCAGCAGCAAGGTAATAAGAAGTGCCGGCAAGCCCAAGCGCTTTTTCCTTTGAAATAGCCTGTTTAAGGCTTTCATTTTTTTCATATTGGACAAGTGATCTTCCTGAGGCTACTGCAGTTGCTTTAGAGCCATAATAAGCCAGAAATCCGGTAAGCAGGACACTTACAATAAATAAACCAATTACTTTTTCGGTAGAAAATTTTATCCAGCCGGTTTTTTTTAAAAAAAATCTTAGTACATGTGTGGCTAAAATATACCAAAAAAATTGGATAAAAAGGATACTGAGAAGAAGGTTTTTCCTTTCCCCGGATTTCCAATAGATATCTTCCATGAAAAAATAAAAGAAGGAAAGATTCAGTAAAGTCCAGCCACCCCAGCCCAAAACCTGGCAAATCCAATATCGAACGGTTGTTTTATGCATCATACAAATTTAAACGGTAAAAGCAGTATTTTTCCCCTTTGAATTGATTAATGGTGAAAAGCATAGTTTGAAAGGTGTTTGAAAGGTTGCCAACCTTCGAAAAGCAGTTTTTAAATGAAGTTAACCAGTTAGGTTGGCAACCTTTAGCTGCTTTAAACATTCTTAACTTTAAAAACTTTAGTTTTACAAGATAGAAAAAAATGTGAATGCAAAACCAAAATTTAAATAAAGAAAAAGAAATTTTGACTCCTGCGGAAAAAGAATTCGAAAATAACATCCGGCCGGCAGTAATAGATGAATTTAGCGGACAGGCACAAACCATAGAGAATTTAAGGATTTTTATAAAAGCTGCGCGGCAACGCAAAGAAGCGCTGGATCACATCTTATTTCATGGGCCTCCCGGACTTGGAAAAACTACATTGAGCAGGATTGTATCCAATGAACTTGGCGTAAATATTAAAGAAACCAGCGGGCCGGTGATTGAGAAACCCGGCGACCTGGCCGGTCTCCTTACGAATCTTGAAGCAAATGATGTTCTATTTATTGATGAAATTCACCGGCTGAGCAATGTGGTAGAGGAATATTTGTATGCAGCAATGGAAGATTACCGCATTGATATTATGATAGATACCGGACCCAATGCCAGAAGCGTCCAAATTAATCTAAATCCGTTTACTTTGATTGGCGCCACTACAAGAAGCGGCTTGCTTACTGCTCCACTTCTTTCAAGATTTGGAATCAAATCACGTTTGGAATATTATGACACGGCTACTTTACAAAAAATTATTCTGCGTTCCTGTTCCATTTTAAACAGTAAAATCACTTCTGATGCCGCAACTGAAATTGCCGGAAGAAGCCGCGGAACGCCAAGGATCGCTAATGGTTTGTTGAGAAGAGTGCGCGATTTTGCACAAGTACTCTCGAATGGCGTCATTGATTTAAAAATAACTCAACACGCCCTGAAAGCCCTGAATGTGGATGAATATGGCCTTGATGATATGGATAACCGCATTTTGAGTACCATTATTGATAAATTTAAAGGCGGGCCGGTTGGTATCACAACGATTGCGACTGCCGTGGGTGAAGAACCTGGAACACTGGAAGAAGTATATGAGCCATTTTTAATCCAGGAAGGATTTATTATGCGCACTTCGCGGGGAAGGGAAGTGACGGCAAAGGCATACACGCATTTGGGAAAGGTTCCTTATAGAAATTTAAAAGGACCGGAATTGTTTTGAGTGAGAGATTTTATGATTTGTTTATGAAGCCAGGAATTTCATAAGAGTTGGGAATTTGCTAAACAACAAACAGACAAATATTTACAATTCTTATTTTTTTCTTATTTTATCAATTTTCATTTTTTTTCTGGTGAAAATTTGTGTATTTCGTAATCCAAAAGCTATACAAATCAGCCTCAAAAAAACTATCTTCGTGGTATGTCAACTTATAGAGAAATTTTATTAAAAAAATACCACAAGGAATACCAAAAACTAAACGAAAAGCAGCGCCAGGCGGTAGATACCATTGAAGGACCGGTGATGGTAATTGCAGGTCCTGGTACAGGAAAAACTCAAATTCTTGCAGCAAGAATCGGAAAGATTTTACTGGAAACAGATGCAATACCACAGAATATTTTATGCCTTACCTATACAGATGCAGGCGCGATCGCCATGCGCAAAAGATTGCTGCAATTTATTGGCCCGGATTCCTATAAAGTAAATATTTATACTTTTCATGGATTTTGCAATGATGTCATTCAGCAAAATTTATCGCTGTTTGAAAAATCAAATCTGAATCCGGTGTCGGAGCTTGAAAGCATTCAACTTTATAAAACACTCATTGATAATCTGCCAAAAAACAATTTGTTGAAAAGATACCGTGGCGATGTTTATTATGAAATAAATAACCTGCGGAGTTTATTTTCAAACATGAAAAGAGAGGGCTGGACTCCGGAATATATTGTGGGCTGTATTGATCAATATCTTACGAAAATAAAAGACAATGAAGAGTTTAAATACAAACGGGGCTCAGTAAAATCAGGAGCAACGACCGGCGATTATAATTCAAAATATTATGATGAGGTAGCGCGGATGGAAAAACTGTGTGCAGCCGTAAATCAATTTTATCATTTTCAGGAATTGATGAAGCAGCGAGGGTTGTATGATTTTGACGATATGATCAATTGGGTCATCAATGTTTTTAAAGAAAATAAAAACCTGTTGGCCAGTTACCAGGAAAGATTCCAATACATTTTGGTAGATGAATACCAGGATACCAGCGGCACACAAAATGAAATTGTAAAATTGCTCATCAGTTTTTGGGATGAGCCAAATGTTTTTGTGGTGGGCGATGATGACCAAAGTATTTTCCGTTTCCAGGGCGCCAATGTTGAAAACATGGAAAATTTTGTCAACAGTTATGACCGCCTTTTGAAAATTGTGCTTTGCGACAATTACCGATCTACCAAGCCGATTCTCGACATTTCAAAATCATTGATTGACAAAAACGAGGAACGTTTGATTCATAAATTTTCCGGTTTAAGTAAAGAACTGAACTGTTCGAAAGAAGAATTGAAAAAATTAACGGATCTCCCTTACATCATTGAATACAATACCCTTAAAGATGAGATGGCCGATATTACCAATAAGGTTAAAAGCCTCGTCGAGCAAGGTGTAGCGCCCGGAAGAATCGCTGTTATTTATAAGGAAAATATGTACGGCGAGCAATTAATGAAGTATTTCCGGATAAAAAATATTCCGGTTTATTCTAAAAGGAGTATTGACATTCTCCGCGATTCTTTTGCAAAAAAAATTATTCAGATTATGCGATATCTTGCCGCCGAACATGATATTCCTTATGGCGGTGATGAAATTCTTTTTGAAATTTTACATTATGATTTTTATCAAATTCCGCCAATAGAGATTGCAAAACTAACCGTAGAAGTAAATGAGAAAAATTACAGTGGCCACAAAACGTCTATTCGCAAATTATTATATGAAAAAGCCAATGCTGTTCCCAGGGATCTTTTCGATACCGGGATTCTTCCTTCTTTAAAAAATTTCAGCAAGACGATGGAGCAGTTGATTGCAGACGTTTCCAACGTAACGCTTCAACATCTTTTTGAAAAAATAATCAATGCCGGCGTACTTTCTTACATCATGAAAAGCGAGGAAAAAATAAGATTGTTACAAATCCTCACTGCACT
>JBQCFO010000449.1:0-9921 GCA_051959055.1 Ginsengibacter sp.
GGTGAGGGGAAGTGATAGATGATAGCTTTGAAAGTGACTGAGCAATTGCATTAGCAGGCAGGATAGAAATTATTTTGTTTTTACGTTACTAAACAATTTACAAAAGCGAATACAAAAGGTGTGATAATCAAGCGAACAAAAATCTTTGATATTCGTACAATTACAGTAATCGTTGTGTTGGTGGTCATGCTATCCAACAGCACTGCAATTAAAACTATCTCTTATGACAATAAAAACTCTAGTCGTAACAATTGCAGTTGGCATCACATTATCAACAGTCTCGTGTTCTATTTTCAAGAGCACTAAAAAGACAACAGTTACCAAAACAGAAAATAAAGTTGAGAAGTTACCTTCTGGCACAGTCGAGACATCAACAGTGAGTACAACCCAAACTATAACAGAAAAAAATCCAAAAGCAATAGAACAAGCATCAACACCCACATCAGCTACAAATGAGCCACCAGTATTTACATTCGGACAAGTCACGGAGGATGTACCAAAAGGAGACCATGTTATTCATGATACCATGACTACAACCAATAACAAAACACCTGCTAAAATTTCTCAAAAGGTATTTACGGAAGATTCCGTTGTTAGAGATGGGGATTACGACTGCCACGTTAGAATTGTGGAAATTAATGCGAAGAGTTCAACTTTCATGAATGCAGATTATGAGGCACAAGGACAGCATATCTATCCTGGAGCCATATATAATTATAATGACTTTAAGACTGGAAATTATAAAGAGATAACTTCTGATAGAAATCCAATTAAACTCTTGACTGATGTACCAAATATAACTGGTTCAACTTGGAATGTAATAGACAACCCAGATGTAAGTTAAATTAGAGACGGCATTGCAGGACTATACTCAAGGTTTGATAATAGAGTAGTAGGGTCAATGAATTTACGGTATCAAACATTTGAATCAAATACAGAAGCTGAATTTAGCTTGAGGCTTTCTGGCGGTGCAAGTTTTGCTGGTTTTTCATTGGAGAACGAATACAAAAACACAACACAATCAACACGACATAACCTGACTATTGACGCTATCAAACCACTTTACACAATTACTTGTAAGCTGCCATATTCAAAAAACTACTTTAAGTCTAATTCTCAAATAGATTCTGCCAAACATCCGATTGTAATAAGTTCTGTTACTTATGGAATTAGAGTGTTGGCAAATTTCAATCTTGAAACAAACACAAAAACAGAATTAGATAATTTCAGAGCCCGTTATAGCGGCGTAGGTACAACTGGACACGTTGATTTTGACTACTTAACAAACCAAGCAGATATTGACCAAACAATAAACTGTTATGTCGTTGGCGGACCTGGGAATTCTACCATTGCTTTTAGTAAAGATGAACTTGAAAAAGGTTTAAAAGATTTAGTCGCTGGAGTTACTTACGCATCAGCGAGACCAATTAGTTACGAAATTCAAGATTTAGCAGGGAACATTATTGAAACTGAAAGTGCGACTGATAGAATAAGAACGAAAAAATGTGTTCCTCACGTTGATGAACCTATCTTACAAGCTGCAATCGTTCAAATAAGAACAGGTGAAAACGATAAAGACCCTGACACCTATTATAAGGTTTATCTAAGAAAAGGCATAGATGGCAATTTTACACCCAATAATAACACAGATTTCCACTTGATTAATACCACAAATGAGCATTATAATCATGACCATAATTCTGTACATGTTGAAAATATGGAACCATCAACTTTACAAATCAAAAAAGATGATTTTGTTCGCAATAATGGTGGTTCCATGAAGTTAATATTCACTCATGGAAGTGATACTTGGACAGTTGCTACATTTACTCTAACATTAATCTTTCAAGGAGAAGTGCCAATCACAATAAATTACACAACTGGATTTGATATTTCTGATAAAAATAGAGTTCATAGATTCTTCTTTGATAAAGATTTTAAGGCTATACAGTAATTTTCTAATCAATAAATCTTAAACCAAACGTTATGGCTACATGTAAATTAAACAACAAATTTTACTCTGAAGGTTCAAAAGTATGCATAGACGACAATGAACATACTTGCCAAAGTGATGGTCAGTTTCACTTTCATGCAAATCAATGTGGGGGTGATTGCGATGAATCAGAAAACAGCATTAAAACCCCTGTTGAGGGATATGAGTCTTGCTATTATGCTGATTCTAAATATGGACACGGAAGTACAATATGCCAGAACGGTGTGAAAATGGTGTGTGATAATGGCAAATGGTATGGGGCGTAGAAGCGAAGCACGAACCGCCAACATGAGTATCCTATGTACCAATGACATTGAGGGAGATTAAAGATAATATGTATTCACTTTATTTCTTTTGAAAGAGAAAGATTGATGAAAGTGATCAACCTTTCCCCTTCACAAGATTTTTTCCTTATCTCAAATATAATACGTTTTTTGAATCAACATATCCAGCATCCTATGAGTAGTCTGGTTGTTCAATACAGCTTAGCTTTCGGTGGCTGCACAACTGCTACAGTTCTTCTTTATTTGTTGTTGATTTTTATGTACGCTTAGTAATCCCGGTTAGGTTTCTGGGAAAAGTGGCGTAAAAAGCAGGCGCTACAGTCTTGCTGAAAAGAAAATACTTCGCTTTTTGATTATGTACACGATAACAACTTTTGTTTAGTAGTCTGCCTGCCGGTTTGTTTTTGATATGCTGATGTTTAAAAATGTTGTTTGTTCTTTTAATAAAGCCTGCTGCAGTCTTGCCAATAGTATACTACTATACACCACATGTTCAGCAGTCAGGCTTTTATTCATTTGACAATCCCACATTCATAAGGCTTTTGATTGAGGAGCACATAGCGGATGCGGTTCAGTAGTTTCCTGGCTATTTTAATGATCACGATTTTCGGGTCTTTACGTTTGATCTGTTCTCCAAAGTATAAAGCCATAGCCGGGTCGTTTCGTTTGGCTGTCCATGCACTTTCAACAAGGTCGCGTCTGAGTTGCCGGTGTTTTCTTACCGTAAGCATGCTCTTGTTTTCCCGTTCACCACTGCTGTGCTCCATTGGCAGTAAACCTACAAAGCTGTTGAGGTGATAAAAGGTATCAAAACGGTTTACATCACCTATTTCTACCAGTATGCTGGCAGCAGTGAGTGGTCCTATGCCTGGGATAGTCCGGAGTAAATAGTAGTTGGTTTTATAGCGCTGTTCCCGCATCATTTTGCGGATGGCATTACTGATGGCTAATAATTCTTTTCTCAAGAACTCCACCTGGTGAATCATGTAATGTAATGCTGCACGGCGGCTTTGCTGATGGCACTCAAGCTGCCTGAGCCAGTTAAGAAAGTTATGGCTCCAATTGGCATTATCAAACTGTTCAGGAATATCTATACCGCTGAAGGCAAGCAACCCTTTAATACGGTTCTTGCAGCGGGTAAGGTCTTTCCATATGCTTTTGCGATGGCGGAAGAATACGCGGTCTGCTTCCTGTTGTTCATCCGGTATGTGTATACTCTTTAACACACCGGATTGTAATTGAAGACCAAGATTACGTGCGTCACGAGGATCGGTTTTCTGCAGTGTGTCTTTCTGGCTGCGTGGGATATCAGCCGGATTTATGATAAGACATTCAATACCCGTTGCGGTTAGTTGTCTTTGTATCCAAAAGCCAAACTTACCGGCTTCATAAGCAGCTTTGTAACGGGCTCCAGGGTAATGTTGTTTTAAGTAGGCTGCCATTACTGATGGATTAGGTTTTTGATGAACGTTCTTTACGAACAGGTCATTCAAATAAATACCCAGGTTCCAACTGGCTTTGTGAATGTCCATGCCAACATAGACCACCTGTCCTTCAAAATTTGTTCTAACTTTAGTCATAACTGTTGAGGTTTTTATAATGAAATTAAAAGTTATTGTAGCGATATACTGACTACTCCTCTAACTGCCTCAACAGCTTTTTTGGTTACATGGAGACTTGCCAAAAGCGGGGCTGGACGTTCAATGAATATTCCGTCTTCGGCGATACCTGTTCGTTGGCAAAAATTTTATTTTGACATATGAAATCTTATAACACATTCATTAAAGCTTGTGCCAACATGGGACTTGCTATTATGGTAGGGCGACGAACATGTGCTGAACATTTGTTTTTCAATTATTCTTTTGTACTATTATTCAGCTAACATAACGCAGTTGCCGCCACAAACGCAAAGTCGAGGGCGCCGGGTGATATTTTATTTGGACTTCAAAGCTTATAAGCAACATTAATGATATCATAATTCAAATTTTACATTTTTACAATTGAAACTATGAAATTTTCATTACACAAAACGACGTTTATTATAATAATTGCTTTAGTAGTGAACGCCTGTTCAGACAAAAAAAAGATTGATAATTATATCAACCAAATTCCTATTCTTCCTGCAATTAAAGACGAAATCAATTTTGATCATACCGCCAGTATAACTGACACGTTAATAAATGGTATTAGTTACACTTGTGTAACTAAAACAGGGGAAGAAACTAAAAACATGGATGAATTTATTACGTTTAACCCTAATTCTGGCGTTCTTTATCCCGGTTCACTTATTCATGGCTTAACTTTAAAAGATGGTTCTCTTACTCCAATTAAAGCTGAACGTAACGGAGGAATTTTGACTTTAGAAGGTCAAATATTCAAAGGATATGTAGACGTAGATCTAAGCAACGATAGTTTACTTAATGGTTTTCTAAATAAAACATCTTTTGTAAATGAATCTTTTGACTTTTTAAAAACTATTAGAAAGCCCAAATATGATACTCTAAAATATTCTGTTAACTTAGAACAGATTACACCTAGTAATGTAACAAATGCAGTTATCAAACTCATCAACAATATTCCAGATGGGAAACAGGTATCAAGAACATTTTATGAACAACAGGAGTTTCACGACGCCGAAACTGACCTTTTAAGGTTAGGTGTTTCAGCTAAATGGGGTACAAGTAAAGTTTCAGCAGCCCTTTCAACTTTAAAAAAGGAAAATTCAAGTAAGTATATTATCAAAGTTACTCAACCCTATTTTGACATTAGCTTTGAACAACCAATTCACGGAGTAAGTAGACCAAGTGATTTTTTTAAAAACGTAAAATATGATGAATTCAAAAAAAATATGGATTTATATATGAAGACTGCAAACGATACAATTGACCCACCTTCTTATATTAAATCTGTAACTTACGGAAGAACAATTTTTATTATTGCCTCAAGCAGTGAAAGCCAAGATAGTTTAAATGCTACTATGAATGCTGTATATAATGGAGCAGTATCTAGCGCTTCACTTGATTTATCAGCTAGCCGAAATCATGTTTTACAAAATTCAAGTCTCACGGTATTTGCGTTAGGTGGCGCAGCTGAAGCTACAGTAAGTGTAATCACAGGCGGAACAACTAATTTAATAGACTCCTTAAAAAAATATTTGTTTGACGGCGCAAATTACTCTAAAGAATCTCCCGCTTATCCTATTTCTTTTGTAGCAAGATATTTAAAAACAGATGATGTTGCTAAGCTAGGTCTATCTTACAAGTACAATATTCCAAGTTGCATTCAAAATCCTAAAAAAATTAAAGCAATTAAAATGAGCTTTTTTGTAACAGATGATGATAAGGACAAAGAAGATATTGTTTATGCTTATTTAACTAAAGGCAATACAAAAATTGCTGAGGCAGGGCCGTGGGGAGTTTGGAGGGCATGGCCTAAAAATACGGGACCTTACCCTTATACTTTTTCAGTTGAAGGAGCTGGAATTAACGAAGTCAATTTAAATGATGTAAAACTATGGGTAACAAAATATTCTGGATGCGGAGGAGGGCAAAATTGGGGATGTGGTTGGCATTTTATCTTAAACTTATCAGCCATTAATGAAGATGGGAGTGAACAAATATTTAATAGCTATCCGAATTGTATGTTAGGTAACGGAAGTAGTGGAATTCAGGTCTTTCCTATAATCCATTAATTTCTCATAATTTACAAAAATAGCACCCAGAACACAGGTATTTATGCAAGCAGGGCTGGACAATACTCACTTCAGCATCAGGTTCGCTATTTAGCTTTCGTTCAGGCTGACACAGCGGTGTTCTACTTTTTATTATAATTTCAACTTTTGTTTTTCAAGTCGCCAGCAGTCCGGACTTGACTAGGTTGAATGCCCTGCCTGTATAAATACCGAGCCTTGGGATGTAACTTGGCAAAAATGCATAATAAAGTCTTCCATAAATGAAACAAAACATATGAAACTTTCAGAAGTAATTAACTATGCAACAAACCATGATAGGTTTAATAAATTTCTTAACCAGAGTAATATCAATCCTGATTCTGTTCACGAACTGACTGCTAAAATTACAAATGTGACAGCAAATACAATCGAGCATAGAATATATTTTGATTTTGGTAATCCTGGTGAAAGTACGAAAGATGTTAGGGTAATTATTGATTTTGATAAAAGGACTCAAGACTTTAAGTTTATTCAAATTGATCACCCGACTAGATAATTATTTTAAAAGGGAGTATCAGGGTTATGGATTATATTCTATACGTGCCTGCCGGCAGAAAAAGCCATGTTGGATTAGATAAACAGGCTAATTCAGATTATAAATCAGCCCGTTACAAAATAGGAACTACATCCTTACAGTCTTTCCTTCCTGCTTTTGAGCAATATCCTGCCCTTGCTGTTTATAAATACTACTTAAAGCCTGCTCTACAGTAGTTGCTTTAAACGTTTGCATCTGAGAATCAGAACTGTTATTCAAATTAATTTCTTTTCTTTCTCCTACAGTGTTGAAAGAGAACAGGCTATTAGAGCCAGATTCACGTATGTTAGTAAAATAGTACTCCTTTCTGGCTATAGCATTTTCCATTATACTTACAACTTCTTTATCCGGAGCAGATGAACCTTGTTGCGAAGTGTCTTGCTTTGATAGTATATCAGACTTAAGGAATAACTTCTTGCCTTGCGGATCATAAATATTCACATTTTTAAAATGTGGCTCTGCCGCAATAAATGCTTTCTGCTCATTACCTTTCTTATCAATCAATACAGCGCTTTGAAGATTACCTCTCTCTAAAGATTGAATCAGATTTATACGCATTTTTTCATCACCCATTTCTTTAACCTTCAACTTTTCTAATACAGCTACTAAATCAAAACCATAATTCTGGTTATAAAAGTTCATCTTAGGTTGGCCATTTTCTCCTTTCTGTGAAAAATCCACCTTTACCCAGGCACTGTACTTTTCACCTTCCCTATTATTTATTTCTGGCCTAAATACAGAGCGGCCCTGCAGTAAATTGAAAGCTTCTTTCGCAGTAATGTTCTGCCCTGGTCTCATATTAATCTTTAATTCGCGATCCCCGAGCGTAGCGGTATAATGATTGAAATAAACCATATCGCCTTTCCTATCGAAATGAAGTAAAATAATTAACGTCGATTTCATTTCTGTCCATCCAATTACTGCTCTTAATCTTGAAGTTCAAATCATGACTTGACTTGGGTGCACTCTGAAGCTCTTCTTTTACTGCGCTTCCGACATCCTTATCAAAACCATAATAAGTTAACTGCTTTTCCAAAAAGTCTAGATTTTCCTGTTTCATAATGTTTGTTTTATTGATAGTAAATAAGTATGGTACTTAGCTATATTTATATAACTATAGCTTTAATCGAATATTGAAGTATAGATTTAACTACATTTACCTGGTATCACATTTTCATTCCTACTGCCTTTTGTTCATACTGCTTGCTTGATTCGCCCGAATTTTCATTCATGAACTTTAGAACTGGGCTCAACATTTCTTTTAACTTATTTTCTGCAGGTGTTAATGTCCCCTTTTCTTCCAGGCGGCTTTTTAGCTCCGAATGAAGTCCCCTGATTGTTTCAGATGATAATTGAGGTTTATTTATCTCGATACCATCATTTACCATCCTTATCAGGTCCTTCGGCTTTCGCCAGTTTGGATTAACTTCTAATTTGAGAGCCAATGAGTCGGGTGTTAACGATAATCTGTACCCCTGATCACTGTATATGCGAAGCGAATTTTCTTTTGGTGCTGCTTCAATTAATACGGTTGGTTGATGACCGTTCTTTTCAAGTGTTACCTTAACCAGGTTGCCTTGTTGAATTGAAGATTCAATAATTTTAATTGATACAGTATTATTATTGAAATCCTTGATCTCTAATTTCTGAAGTTCATTTTTTAAGCTCACTGGCTCCAATCCTGAATAACTATTTAGCTTGTAACTTCCACTGTCATTCGCTTTACTTAAATCAAGTTGAAGCCAGGCACCTTTTCCTTCCGTCCCATTCAGTCCTACTCCCGGCAAGTGCACAGATCTACCCTGTAGCAGATTAAAAGCCTGATCTACTGTTAGATTGGTATTTCTGATAGGCACCTGAATTTCCTTTTGTTCTGAGGAGGCTTTAAATGAATGGAGTTCGTAATGCTGGTTATGGTTTATGAAATCAAGCTGAATCAAAACTGGTATGTTAGCAGTGGTTTCATGATTTTTTCGATACATCAGAAATCTTGCTGAAAGAGTTTCATTTTGTTGCTGATTCTGGCTGACATCCAAGATTAATTTGTCAATGATTTGCTTTCGTTCCTTTTCAGTAAGACCAATTTTGCTTAACTGAGCATCAATTAGCTCAAGATTTTCTGGATTCATAATTATTCATTAGAGTTATAAATTATTGTACTAAATTATAACAAAATAGAATAAAAGTTAATTAGATCAGATTAAAAAAAGAGCTGCCTTTATATTGGCAGCTCCTTATTATTCGTCGAGTTCGCCTATTCCTCACATAAATACTCCTATTTATGCTACGCTTCAGCGAAAATCAAAGATAGTACAAATATGAATATCAATTTATGCTTTTTAGATGTGTTGAAATCTATATTTCGCTATTTAATTTTTTAATGAAAGATATATTTATAGCAGGATATAAATATATCTCTACTATTTTCGCCTTCAAAAATTTGTAATGGCAAAAGTTATCACACTTGCACATCAGAAAAGTGGAGTTGGTAAAAGTACACTTGCAGTTAACCTTGCGCATGCTTTCAAAGACAACGCAACGACTGCTATAATTGATATGGACGCACAAGGTTCTGTAGCCCAAACAGCTAACAAAATCGAAGGTGTTACACTCATTCCCCTTTCTGCACTTGAAAGCAAAAAATACCATGCTATTTTCATCGATACACCACCTTATCTGTCCGATAAGTTAGATCAGGTCTTTTCACTATCCGACCTTATCTTGATTCCTACAAAGGCGGGAATTTACGATGTATTGGCATGTAAACGGACTGTAGATCTAGTAAAAGAGGCGATGAAGAAAAAGAAATCTTTAAAAGCGGCTATTATTTTAAACATGGTTAATTCTACTACTACGCTTACTGCTGAGGCGAAAGAGCAACTGCAGTCCTTGGGATTACCTGTTTTAAAAGCCCAGGTCACAGGACGAATGAACTTTGTGCGAAGCATTGCTCTTCCAGATGGAATTTACAGCACCAATGACACAAAGGCGATCAAGGAAATCAATGTTCTAACAAAAGAGATTCTTTTTATGCTGAACAGCTAAACAGATTTATATTCTTTCATTAACTATTTCTATATTTCGTTAAATAATTAATTCTATACATAACATTTTAGTTATACCATTATGGCAAAATCATCCAAAAAACCAGATAAAGTGTACACGCCGATGAAGCTGACCAGGTCAGGCCGAGGCAAATTGACCACCTATTTCAGTGGCGAAGAAGAGCGGTTCAAGTATTATTCGGTATTGAATAATTGGAGTTGATTTTTTATTATGCTACTTACAAATTTAGTTGGTTACTTTAAGTATTTGCCACACTACGTTTCTTTCTCAATGATTCTCCTTTAAGTTCGATGCGATGAGCACTGTGTACGAT
>JBQCFO010000450.1:0-7975 GCA_051959055.1 Ginsengibacter sp.
GGAACGCTTGCGGCTCTTGATTCATAAGCGGTGATCACTCCTGCATTAAAAATCAATTGTGGATTCCATGTTGCAGATTGGCCAATCTGCTGAGGGAACAACGTAGCATCCAAAACATAGTTGCAACCATGATTATCATCGAGGCCATACAAAACAGGAATCTTGTTTTTTGTTTCGTTTGCTGCATTTTGAATTTGCTGAATTACTGCATTCCATTGCGCTGCTTTTAAAGGAATTCCGGGAGAGTTTAAAATAGAACCAATCTTATAATTCTGTACGGCGTCTTTTAATTTTCCCTGATCAAAAACGAAATTATCGCCTTCGATTTTCCCTAAAGATTCGATGGAAACCTGCGCCATCTGACCCACTTTTTCTTCAAGCGTCATTTTCTTGACTAACGCATTTATTTTAGCATTGATGGCAGCTTCGTTGGTTTGTGCTTTGGTTTTATTGAAAGGAAAAACGATCACGCAAAGTATCCAGAGGAATTTTATTTTGTTCATGATTAATGAATTATTGTTGAATTGTTATATTGTCGAATTGTTGAATGGTTCAATTGCTGAGTTGGCCTTCATTTTCAAATTTTCAAATTTTCTCATTGTTCCATTTCCGTATTACTCACAAAAGCAATCTTCTTGCTATCCGGCGACCATGATGGCGTATTGATCGTCCCCTGTCCACCATACAAATAAGCAATCACTTTTAACGGACCACCATTTGCCGGCATCATTCTTAAATAAACATGCTTGTAAAACGGATGATCATCAGGCTTTACTTCATCCTTTAGAAACGTAATACAAACAATCCATTTTCCGTCAGGAGAAACATGCGCAAACCAGTTGTTGTAATTATCATTTGTCAGTTGTTCCTGGTCACTTCCGTCCGGCTTCATGCGCCACAACTGCATCAGGCCGCTTCTTACCGAATTGAAATAAATATATTTTCCATCAGGACTATATTCCGGTCCATCATCCAAACCGGTTACATTGGTGAGCTGAATTTCTTTTCCTCCACTTGATGGAATTTTATAAATATCAAAACCTGCAGGCGTTGGATCATTATTTCTTTTCGCTGTGTAAGTCAGCCACTTTCCATCGGGCGACCAGCCGTGCAAATAAGAGAAACCGAGAAGCGGAGTTATTAGTTTCGGCTGGCCACCGGTGATCGGAACGGTATAAACCGTAGACCCAATTTTTCCATCCGGGCTCAGCGCACTGATGCCCAACATTTTTCCATCAAAAGAAATGACATGATCGTTATTAATGTCTTTTACATTACCCGTTGGAAGCAACACAGGTTTTGGATTTTTTAGATCGAGACGATAAAGCGATCCGCGTGAATTATAGATAACAGCTTTCCCATCTTTCATCCAGTTCGGCGCCTGCAGCGAAGCATTTTCAGAATAAATGATTTTTCTCTTTCCTGTCATTACATCCATCGTTTCTATATTGCTGCCAAGAAATGTTCTGTAAGGAATCAAATCTTTTGGCGCCGGAACTACCATTCTTACATTTTCAAAAGTTGCTTTTTCAACTACATCTTTGTTGTGAGCACAAATAAATAAACCAACATAAACATCGCCGTCAAATTTTACATTTGAAATCTCCTGTGTTATAAAAGTATCGCCATAGTGCGCGACAGACATGACAAAAGTGTCGCCTCTTCTTTCCAGTTGAACCACATCAGGTCCCTGAATATCGAATTGTTTTTCTTCCACGTTTGTATGAGGCGCATTTCGATACTGCAGAGAAGTAAGGCCATTTCCATGCACTGTTGCAGCCACCATTGCGGCGCTGCTGTCTAGATTCTGACGAATCATGATACCAAATTTCCGATGCGCTTCAACGCCTTTTCCAATAAATTTTCCTCTTGCGTGAAGGATAAAATCTCCCTTCATTCTTTTCCATACAAAATGAAATTCATCATTCGTAAACCAGATGTTGCTACCAGAACCGGAAAGCAAATATTCATCTGAAACAGAATTGTACTCGCCGCTTCCTTTGTGAAGCACTTTTCCCACATCAGCCTGCGCGTCAAAAATTCCAACCTTTTGGGCGAAACTGTTTATGGATATAATCATAAAAGAAGTTGCGATAAAAAGTTTCAATGATTTAAAAAGCATGGCTCAAAATTTATTGATTAATAATCAGAATAATCAGTTGAATGCATCATGGTGCTGTCGATATGATTCACGTTCACATCATTTCGATTTGCCGGGTCTGATGAAATGCGCTTCCACGTTGAATCAGAGCCGAATTTTTTCCATTGTTGATTCTTTTGTTGCACATTATCAAATACAGGCATATACATCAGGTTCGGCATCCGGCTTCCTGAAATTACTTTTCCGTAAAAGACCGGATTGAAGCCAAGGCGATTGAAAATTTGAATTTCTCCACCAGTGTTAAACATGGCTACCTTTTTCTCAAACAAAACCTCCGTCGGGCTTTCATAACTTCTTAATTCAAAAACCCTTTCAGGATTTTTTGGTTTGGGCAAAGCCAAACCCGGATGAGCAGAAAACGGCTCCAATAAAATCGATTCCATTCTTTCAAACGCAGGACTTTTTGCATCCGCATCTAAAAAATCTTTTGCAGCAGATTTGAAAACCGCATCAGAATTAAGACGATCAGAAACTTTTTCCCATTGATCAGCAGAAGAAAAAGGAATCAAAACATAAATTGCCTTTACAGCCGCTGTATCATTTGTGATTGGTTTGAATACACCAATATTTTTTATGCCAAGCCGGTGTAATGCTGGCAGGAAAGCAGTTTGGAGAAAATGATCTGTCGCTTTTACCTGCTCATTATTTTTCAAATGATAAATGCGGATTTGAAAAATGCCGTTATTTGTTTGTTTACTGTAGCTGCTTTTAGAAAAAACGAAAATTGTAAAAAAGATACAAGTGGCTTTTAAAATTCTGTTCATTGTTAATTATTTAAAAAATGTTTTTTCTTCATTCCTTTTTAACATCAGTTCGATGTAAGAAGTAATGTCACTCCTTCGGAATTTTATTACACTGTGCTTCGTCACGCTACAATAATTTCATCCCATCGGGATTGTGGTCGTAAGCCTGAAGAGCTGAAGTTTTTTTACACTGTGCTTTGTCACGCTTCAATAATTTCATTTCTTCCGGATTGTGGTCTTAAGCCTGAAAGGCTGAAATTATTATAGAATGAAATTAATTAAGAATAAATCCCGAAGGGATGACATAAAGCCCCATATATCGAACTCACGTTATTTACAAATTAACGGACCTTCCTCGCTTCTCTAAAACTTCTAAACATTTTAAACTATAAAAATTCAAGGCCTTCCTTTTACAATCGTATCAAAATCAAAACCCGCTCTCACCAAAGTTCTTTTAGTCACATCCAATGCAAAGTCTCATTAAACCTTTACATAGATCCTTTTCTTATTTAGCCACCATCCAATGCTCCAGCAAACGAGCATATAAAAAATGGCAAATAAAAATGACCCAAACGGCCCTGGGGAAACTACCTGGAAAACGGTTCTGTTTATATAATTAAATAAACTTTCATTATTGCTTACCCGTACCATAAAAAGAATGACCACCAAAAGTTCGGAAAGGACATAAATAAATAAAGGATTCCGGCCAAATATTTCAAAAAATCCTGACCAGCGAAAGAGATTCCATCTCTTCATTTCAAGTATATAAATAAGTGCAGAAATTATGATGAGATCAAGTCCTGAAGTAACCAAAACAAATGAACTGCTCCATAATTTCTTATTGATGGGAAAAATAATATTCCAGCATAAAGCGATGAAAATAAATAAAGCCCCGACGAGCATTAATTTGGAAAGGCATTCAAAAGTTTTGCCTTTTTCCTGGATAAATTTTCCAGCAAAAAAACCAATCACCACGTTTACAATTGCTGGTAAAGTTCCCAACCATCATTCGGGGTCAAATGGGATTCCTTCACCATGATACAGATGATTATTTCCCATCAGAAATTTATCCACGTAAAGGCCGGCATTTCCCGACAGGCTCAATGGTTGCGCAGCATTTCCAAATGCAAGGAGCAGCAGCCAATATCCAATCAATAAGATGACACTAACAATAATTACTTTGCGCGCAGATAAATAATGAACCAGCAAAGAGGCAAAAAAATAACAAAGAGCGATGCGCTGAAGAACCCCCATAATCCTGGTATTTGCAATAGGTGCTGCAATCATTTCTCCTGCATTATTTAACCGGAAAAATGGAAACCAATACATTAGATACCCAATTAAAAAAATCAAAATGGTTCGTTTGATCACTTTACTAAAAAAGGCATCATTACCAATCTGTCTGTATTTTTTTAAGGAATAACTCATCGCGTTTCCAACAGCAAATAAAAAAGAAGGAAACACGAGGTCGGTTGGGGTAAATCCATGCCATGTTGCATGCTCAAGTGGCGGATAAGGAATTGCACCACTTCCCGGGGTATTTACAATGATCATAAAACAAATGGTCATTCCCCTGAAAACATCCAGTGCTAAAAAGCGTTCTTTTAATAAGCTCATCTTTTTGAGAATTATTTTTCTGATAAATAAATTACCGGTCGGTTATTTTTGAACTAATTACAGATTGCCCGTCAGGTGCGAACATCACAATTCCTTTTTTCTTTTGTAATACTTTATTTGAATCTAAATATTCTATGTCTACTGAATACCGGATTTGTTTTTTAAAATTCGAATCGTTT
Source organism: Ginsengibacter sp. (assembly GCA_051959055.1). Lineage (GTDB taxonomy): Bacteria > Bacteroidota > Bacteroidia > Chitinophagales > Chitinophagaceae > Ginsengibacter. The sequence goes on from JBQCFO010000450.1 coordinate 4,701, forward strand.
TGGATTTCTACAGTATCTTCCTGAAAAGCAGTAATATCAAAACCAGGGGCTCGGTGCAGTTTACTGCGAATTTCATCTTTAGCGATTATTTGCCTTTTATCGCGATCAAAACGATGATTTTCGCATGAAAAAAACAAAGGTGTAAAAAGAATAAAAAGGAAAATTGTATTCAACAATTTCTCAGCTGTAAAAATTTTTCTCAAGAGTAAATGTTTTAAGTCTGGGTCGAAATAAAGTTACAGATTTTGATAAGGGTATAAATGAATTATTATCGGAAAGCAGTTGAAAAAATAATAACCATAATCAAATGTAATTAAATTCTAAACACGGTTTTTATTTTTTCCGTAGCAAATCGCTTCATGAAATTTCTCTTTCTTCTTTTCAAAATCCACTATTTTTACCGCTAATCATTTTTTATGGGGCCGGTTGCAGAAAATATTAAATCTTTTTTTCAAACTTTCAATTCTGAAAAAATTATCAGTATTGAAAAACTTCCAAAATCGGGAGGCGACCGTATATATTTTCGCATCTTCACCGAAAAAAGTTCTTATATCGCTACTTATAATGAAAACCTTAGAGAATGTGAAACTTTTTTATATTTTACCAAACAGTTTTCGAAAATAAAGGCTCCCGTTCCAGAGGTTTATTTTACTTCAGAAGATGGTAAAATGTATATCCAGCAAGACTTCGGGCCGGTATCATTATTAAATGAACTGGAAAAACATGGTGAAAACGGGTATGTTTTTTCTTTGTTTAAGAAAAGTTTAAAAGCACTTGCCTGGTTACAAATAAAAGGATTTGCAGATTTGGATTATTCCTATTGCCTTACCTCAGAGGAATTTGGCAAACAGGCGATTCTAAGCGACCTTTTATATTTCAAATATTATTTTCTTGACACTCTCAAAATTCCTTACGACAAAGAGAAACTCATTGATGATTTTGAAGCGCTAAGCACTTATCTGACTCACGTGCAGCACAAATATTTTATGCTCCGGGATTTTCAAAGCCGCAATATTTGTATTCAAAATGAAGAAGTCCATTTCATAGATTACCAGGGTGGAATGAAAGGCGCTTTGCAATACGATGTGGCCTCACTTTTATGGCAGGCAAGAGCCAATCTTTCTGATGAGTGGAAAAATTCTTTGCTCGAATATTATATGGATTGTGCCGGTGAAATTTTGCAAAAACCGGTTGACAGAGATCGGTTTGTAAGTCAATATAATGGATATGTTTTAATAAGGCTGATGCAGGTTTTAGGCGCTTATGGCTTTCGGGGCCTGTTTGAAAGAAAAGCACAATTCCTTACAAGCATACCATTGGCACTTACCAATATAAAATGGTTTATGGAAAATAAAAAAATGGGAATTGCATTACCAGAATATGAGCGCGTGATAAACATTATGGTTCAGGATGAAATTATAAACCGTTTTCGTCCAATGCAGGCAAATGAATCTACGCCCTTGGTTGTTACCATTAATAGTTTTTCTTATTTAAAAACCGGTTATCCAAAAGAAAAAAGCAGGAATGGCGGTGGCTTTGTTTTTGATTGCCGCGGCATGATGAATCCGGGCAGATTTGAAGAATTTAAAATGCTGACCGGAAGGGATAAGCCGGTGATAGATTTCCTCGAGCAGCAAACCGAAATGCCTCAATTTTTAAATGGTGTTTATAACATTGTGGATATTTCTGTAGAAGATTATATCAAAAGAAATTTCGAATCACTTACCGTGAGCTTTGGCTGTACCGGTGGACAGCATCGAAGTGTTTATGCGGCAGATTCGCTGGCCCGTTATCTTCGGAATAAATTCAAAGTAAAAATTGATTTGAACCATCTGGAGCAAAATATTCATGAATTAAAAGGATTATAAAGGTGAATGCTGAATGCTGAATTGTAAATGACATCCTGATACCTAACACCTCATACCTGAACAAATGAAAGCAATGATTCTTGCGGCCGGGCTAGGCACACGGCTGAAACCTTTTACTGACTCGCATCCGAAAGCATTAGCCGTTGTAAACGGAAAAACAATTTTACAAAGAACCATCGAATACCTTGCTTCTTTTGGTATAAAAGAAGTAATTATAAATGTTCATCATTTTGCTGATCAGATTATTTATTTAATAAAAGAAAATAATGGTTTTGGAAGCGATATTACTTTTTCTGATGAAACAAATGAAGTACTGGAAACCGGAGGTGGAATAAAAAAGACTGCATGGTTTTTTCAAAAAGAAGAAGCACCTTTTGTAGTAATGAATGTGGATATTTTAACGGACATGAATTTGAAAGAGATGATTTTTCAACAGGAGAAAAATAATTCACTGGCTACATTGGCAGTTACTTCACGCAATACTTCGCGCTACTTTTTATTTGATCAGAAAAACCATTTGTGTGGATGGGAAAACGTAAAAACCGGCGAGAAAAAAATCAGCAGAAAATCAGAAAAATATTTTCAAAAGGCATTCAGCGGGATTCATGTTATTTCTCCAAAAATATTTTCATTGATAAAAATGGAAGGCAAGTTTTCAATGGTAGATGTTTACCTTGAATTGGCCAAAAGCTTTGATATTGCTGCATTTGACCACACCGATTCTAAATTTATTGATGTAGGAAAACCGGAAAGTATTTTGAGGGCCGAGGAAATGTTTGATTAAAGTCTAAATGTTAGAAACAATGACTTTACAGACTACAACATTTTCTTTTAAAGAATTTAAAATTTCACCAAACGATTTCATAATTGTATCATAAGTATTATCAGGTGCGATTAATACCATAACTGCAATTGGATAATTCTCGAAATTATTTTGAAAAGTAAGATTATTATCAATCGTGAGAAACAACGTAAAATCATTTTCTATCATTGCTTAATAAGTCACCATTCTTTTTTCCTAACCACCTCATATCTCGGACAGTAAATGCATTTATTCCTTTCTCTGTAAATCTGTATTTTAATTTGACAGGAAGATTCTCATCCAATAATAGTTTCATCATTTATTATTTCAGGCATTTCAAAATGTTTACCACTCCATTCAATTACAGCCTCTGCCTGTTCTTTCGTTACGCTGGGGAAATCTTCCAAAAATGAATCTATTGATATCCCCTTTTCCAAATGCCAGAATAAGCTTTGAACAGGTACACGAGTTCCTTTAAATACAGGTTTTCCAAATTGTATTTCAGGATTTACAGTGATAAATGATGATAAGGTTTGCATAAAAATCATTACAAATTTAGCTTTAAAAATTTTATTTGTCCCCTTATAATGCGTTAAGAGAAGAAT
>JBQCFO010000451.1:0-2713 GCA_051959055.1 Ginsengibacter sp.
TCCTCATTTTTTATATTTAAAATGGCACAAGTTTACTAATTTTTATCGAGCTTTTATTTGTTACAGTAAACAGAGAAATAAAGCAGAATCGTATTTTCTTAAATCATTAAATTTCAAAAGATAAAATGATTATATTGGAGAAGCAGTTTTTGAAAAAATAAAAAAATATTCTCATTTAATTTGAATTTTCATAAATGATCTTAGCCCCTGTTATTGTTTTAGTTATTCTTGCTTTACTCATTCTGTTTTTTATTTTTTATAAAAAACCAAAGAAAAAAATTGTTCTTCCGGAAAATTATCAAATACTTTTAACGCAATATGTTTCATACTATAACAGGCTTACAGAAAAAAATAAATTCATTTTTGAGGAAAAAATAAAAGATTTCCTGCGCTATGTCCGGATTGATGGAATTGATACAAACATAGATGACCTTGATAAGCTGTTAGTCGCTGCCAGCGCGGTTATTCCGGTTTTTGGTTTTCGAAAGTGGAAGTATTATAATCTTCGAAATGTGCTACTTTATCCAGGCTCATTCAATAAAGATCAATTTCTTGCTTCCGGCTATGAACAAAATATTTTGGGAATGATTGGAAATGGTCCAATGCAACAAATGATGATTTTATCTAAGCCCGCTTTGCATTTTGGATTTCAGATGGAACCGTCAAAAGAGAATACAGGAATCCACGAATTTGTACATTTACTGGACAAAGAAGATGGCTATGTGGATGGATTGCCTGAGGCATTGCTCAATAGAAAACTCAATTCCAGATGGATGGAACTTATGAATAAAAATATTCAAACAATTATTGAAGGCCGCTCTGATATTAATTATTATGGGGCATCCAACAATGCAGAATTTTTTGCGGTGGCTTCTGAATATTTTTTTAACCGGCCTGATTTATTTGAAGAAAATCATCCAGAGCTTTTTGAATTAATGTGCAGGATCTTCAATCAGAATCCGGCTAATGCAAGTTCTACCTAAACTGCTACCGGCGCTTTGATGGAAGGATGGCTTTGATAATTTACCAATTCAAAGTCTTCAAATTTGAAATCAAAAATATTTTTTACGTCAGGATTTAATTTCATTTGCGGTAGCGGAAATGGCTTTCTTGTCAGTTGCAATTCTGCCTGCTCAAAATGATTTTTATATAAATGCACATCGCCAAAAGAATGCACAAATTCGCCTGATTGCATATCACATACCTGTGCAATCATCATGGTAAGCAATGCGTAAGACGCAATATTGAAAGGCACTCCCAAAAAAACATCAGCACTTCTTTGATACAACTGGCAGGAAAGTTTTCTTTTTCCTCCTTCTGTTGGCGTCGTATAAAATTGAAACAAGCAATGGCATGGCATCAGTTTCATCTCCGGCAGATCAGCAACATTCCATGCGCTGATAATTAACCGCCGGCTGTCCGGATTTATTTTTAATTGTTCAATCAATTCTGAAACCTGGTCAACAGTTTTTCCATTTGCTCCATTCCAACTTCTCCATTGTTTTCCATACACAGGCCCAAGATTTCCATTTTCATCAGCCCATTCATCCCAGATTTTTACTCCGTTTTTTTGCAAGTATTCAACATTCGTATCTCCTTTTAAAAACCACAACAATTCATAAATGATACTTTTTAAATGAAGTTTCTTTGTAGTAACCAAAGGGAAACCATTTTGCAAATCAAAACGCATTTGATGGCCAAATAAACTGCGGGTACCCGTGCCGGTGCGGTCGTTTTTATCCACTCCGGTACTGATTATTTTTTCTAAAAGTTGAAGATATTGTTCCATGCGTGCAAGTTAAAGGATAATGGGAAAATGGGAAAATGTGACCAAATCCCGATATTTACAAAAATTAACTGCAAGTGGCCTTTACATGAAAAAATTCTCTCTCCTTTTATTGTTCGCAATTGCTATTCAATCCATTACTGCACAAATTACAGTAGCCTCATGGAACCTGGAAAATCTCGGAAAATCAAAATCCGCTTCTGCTGTAAATTTTATCGCTAATACCCTAAAAACCTTTGATATTGTTGCCATTCAGGAAGTAGTGGCAGGAGACGGCGGAGCAGAGGCAGTAGCAAGGCTTGCAGATGAACTGAACAGAAAAGGCAGTAGATGGGATTACAGAATAAGCGGCCCAACCAGCGGTGAAAATTCTTACAAAAGAGAGCGATATGCTTTCATCTGGAAAACCTCGAAAGTAAGCATGGTAGGAACGCCCTGGCTTGAAATACAATATTCAAATGAAATAAACCGCGAGCCATTCTTTGCAACATTCAAATACAAGGACAAACTTTTTACGCTGGTTAATTTTCATGCCATCACCAAAAAAATGCAACCGGAAACAGAAATAAAATATTTCAAATTTCTTCCCGGTGTATATGCGGATATAAATCTCATTTTTTGTGGAGAGTTCAATTGCCCCCAGTCACATACCGTTTTTAATCCACTAAAGAAAATGGGTTACCGGCCCATTTTTACAAAACAAAAAACTTCTTTAAAAATGGAGCCGGTGAATGACGAGAGTCTTGCTTCAGAATTTGATAATATTTTTTATCATGAAGAAAAAATAAAATTTATCAAATCAGGCGTCATTCATTTTTATAGATCCTTTGCTTCCCTTAAAGAAGCAAGAGCCATTTCAGATCATATTCCGGTTTGGTTTGAATTTTCTTTAAATTAAAGAAGAAGATTCTCATAATATTCCGGTTA
>JBQCFO010000452.1:0-8852 GCA_051959055.1 Ginsengibacter sp.
AGAAATATTCAATTCTTCACTTACCAGGTTTATCGCTTTATTCATGTTGTCAACACTCAAATGTTCGCCTACAAGGCTTAAAAAATGCCTTGTGCGTCCGGTAATAATGATTTCGCTTTTTTCTACATCTACAAATTGCACCGTATCACCAATAAGATATCGCCATGTACCCGCATTGGTGCTAATGAGGATAGCATAATTTTTATTTTTCTCAACTTCATGAACCATTAAAGTTTGCGGGTTTTCGACCATGTTCCCGTCTATATCAAAATTATTCTGATCAAATGGAACAAACTCAAAAAAGATATTATTATTGGTTGCAAGCCGCATTCCCTTTGCATGTTGGCGGTTTTGATAAGCAAGAAAACCTTCGCTGGCAAGGTATGTTTCAATATAAGTAATTGGTTTGCCCAAAAGTTTATTAAACCCTTTTTTATATGGCTCCAGGGCCACACCACCATGAACATAGAAAGCAAGATTTGGCCATATTTCATGAATATTTCTCAAATTGTAACGGGCAATAACTTTCTCCATACACAACTGAACCCAGGCTGGTACCCCTACCAGAAAAGCGATATCCCATTCAGGCGCTTTTTCTACAATTTCTTCCAGTTTTTTGGACCAGTCTTTTTCTTTGGCAATTTTCTTACCGGGTTTATACATTCCCTGGAACCAGAAAGGAATATTTTTTGCCTGGATGCCACTTAAATCACCGGCGTAATAAGTGGTACTTTTTTGCAAATGTGTGCTTCCACCAAGCATCAGCCAACCCTTTCCAACATATTTTTTGGGTACGTTATTATAAGATGCAAGACTAATTAATTGCCGGAAACTTGTAAGGGTATTTGCACGAATCAGTTCCTTGGTTATCGGAATATATTTACTGGACGATTCGCTGGTGCCGCTGCTTAAAGCGAAAAATTTGATGGTACCCGGCCAACAGACATCGGGTTTGCCATCCAAAGCCCTGAACCACCATTCTTTGAAAATCTTATTGTAATCAAAAGTAGGTACTACCCGTTGGAAGTTTTTTCCGACGTGTTTACTTAAAAGAATCTGGTCGAAAAGATATTTTTGGCCAAATTCAGTAAAGCGCGCTCGTTTTAATAGTTTTTTTAAAACCTTTAGCTGTTGTCTTTTTGGTGAACTTGCGGGAAGTCGCAATGCGCGGTAAAATGATCTGGGAAATTTAATATCAATAAATGCCATTCCTTATTATTAAGTTGTTGACAGCCACAAATTTAATGAATAGTTAATCTAAGTCAGCTATTAATTTATCAACGGGTTTTAAAAAAAAGCAGTGAATTTTTGCAAAACTGCTGTTTTTAAATGAATTTTTTCTTGGGAAATTTCAATTAAAAAGTTATTTTTTTGTTCAAAATGATTTTAATTTTTTTGTCAAAAAAACTGAAATTTCTGTATAGATAAAAAATTTGTCTTAATTTTATCGGCTTGTATTTAAATTTGTTCGTATTGCTATCCAGAATCCGGATGTAAGTAACTCAAAATTTTTCAAAAAATTCTAATCTTAAATGTATAATCACATCTGGAAAAAATATTTGCCCATTATCAAAATTTTATTCAAAAAGTCTTTAACAGAAGACCAGGTTCTGAACCTGAACCGGATAGATTTTGAAAGGGCCGGCACTGCCCGTAAAGCCGGTTATAAATTTAAAATTGAATTTATTGATGGTAAAGTTGGCAATGTAATCAGCGGATCTACACTCGCTATGCATTTGGCTCAGGTCATTTTGGAAGATGATTCAGTAAAAGAAATTTTGAATGAACACAATTTCCAGGTAAATCTTAATACACGTTTTCAACTGATAATCAAGAGTCTTCCAAAATAAGCTTACAGGAAAACAACAAATAGCAGGATTTCTAATTCGTCCCAAGAAATAAGTTATCATTTGTTATAACCATTTTGTATCTTACCGAAAATCTACATTGATAAGCTGAATATTGAATCGGCAAAAGAACTTAAAAACATGATAAATGAATTGCTTGTAAAATAGTTCAACATTCCATTTTTTAAAGAATTTTATGTTAGTCAAAACTTTTGGCAGTGCTGTTTATGGGGTAGAAGCAATCACAATTACAGTTGAAGTAAATGTGAGCACCGGAAAATTCACTTCAATCGTTGGCCTTGCAGATAATGCAGTGAAAGAAAGCCTGGAGCGCATGGAAAGCGCTATCAAAGCAAATAATTATCATTTTCCCCGCACAAAAGTAGTTGTAAATCTGGCGCCTGCAGATATTCGCAAAAGCGGTACTGCATTCGATTTGCCGATTGCTATGGCTACCCTCGGTGCCAGTGAGCAGTTGGAAAATTCTGAAAAGTTAACTGATTATGTAATCATGGGCGAACTTAGCCTGGATGGCATAGTGAGGCCGATAAAAGGGGCTCTTCCTATTGCAATACAAGCAAGAAAAGAAGGTTTTAAAGGTTTAATCCTCCCAAAAGAAAATGCCCGTGAAGCAGCGATGGTGAATAACTTACGTGTTTATGGCGTGAGCCATATCAAAGATGTGATTGATTTTTTTATTGATGAAAACAGCATCCAGCCAATGGTGGTAAATACACGGGAAGAATTTGCACATGCACAAAGTGATTTTGAAATAGATTTTTGTGATGTAAAAGGCCAGGAAAATATAAAACGTGCCTTGGAGATAGCTGCTGCTGGTGGCCATAATGCGATTTTGATAGGGCCTCCGGGCGCGGGAAAAACCATGCTTGCGAAACGGTTGCCAACTATTCTTCCACCACTTACCTTGCAGGAGGCTTTGGAAACAACGAAAATTCACAGTGTTGCGGGCAAACTTCCCGAAAATGCTACTTTGATTTCAAAGCGGCCGTTTCGCTCTCCGCATCATACCATTTCGGATGTGGCATTGGTAGGCGGAGGAGGCATGCCTCAACCAGGAGAAATTTCCTTAGCACATAATGGCGTTTTATTTTTAGATGAATTACCGGAATTTAAAAGAACAGTTTTAGAAGTAATGCGCCAGCCAATGGAAGAAAGAAGAGTTACCATTTCCAGGGCAAAAGTTGCGCTGGATTTCCCTTCCAGTTTTATGTTAATTGCTTCTATGAATCCATGTCCATGCGGCTATTACAATCATCCGGATAAAGAATGCAGTTGCCCTGCAGGCGCAGTTCAAAAGTATCTGAATAAAATTTCAGGGCCATTGCTCGACAGAATTGACCTTCATGTAGAAGTGACGCCGGTTGCATTCAGCGAATTATCATCCACACAAAATTTTGAAAAAAGTGAAAGCATCCGCGTTCGCGTAATTCGTGCAAGAGAAAAGCAGGCGGAAAGATATAAAGACAATGCAGGAGTATATTGTAATGCTCAAATGAGCAGTAAAATGCTGAAGGAAATTTGTGTAATAAGCCAGGCGGGCGCCAATCTTTTGAAAATTGCCATGGAAAAATTAAATCTTTCGGCACGTGCGTATGACCGGATTTTAAAAGTAAGCAGGACCATTGCGGATCTTGGTGGAAGTGATGAAATAAAACCAGAACACCTGGCGGAAGCGATTCAATACAGAAGTTTGGATAGAGAGGGATGGGCAGGGTGAGATAAAAACCGGCTGGCAAATTTGAAGAGACACCTTTTGAAAATTCTTAAATTCCTTTGCCTGGAAATTCAAAAAATTTCCAATCCCCAGCAAACCGACAAATATCAGGAATTGTTATTTCGGGATTCTCTCAACTTCAAAGAAACGTGCAAAAGCGCTAATCGATTATTTTTGCCAAATGAAAATTTTGTTATCATATTTAAAACCATACAAATGGTTGATTGCTTTGGCGCTGTTTCTTGCAGCAATGAACCAGGTGTTTTCGTTATTTGCTCCCTGGATATCCGGTAGAATTCTCGATTTATTTGCAAATCATCCACATGTTTTTCCGGATAAAACTCCTCGAAATCAGACTGAATTTTTTTTTGGAAAGGGCCCCTATCATGGTTTGCTCTTTTTTCTGATGCTCTTAATTGGAACCGCTATGGTAAGCCGCATTGCCAAAGCGTTTCAGGACTATTTTGGAAATGTACTTGTTCAGAAATTTGGCGCTACCATATTTACCGATGGCCTCAAACACAGTATGCGCCTGCCTTACCAGGAATTCGAAGATCAGAGCAGCGGCGAAACTTTGTCCATACTAACGAAGGTGCGCGCAGATACTGAAAAGTTCATTACCAATTTTATAAATATTTTTTTTATTATTATAGTTAGCCTGGTTTTTGTTTCCATTTACGCATTTCGGCTTAATTGGATTATAATGCCGGTATATGTAGTGGGTATTGCGTTGATAGCCTTGTTAACGAGCTTGCTCAGCAAAAAAATTAAAATTATTCAAAAAACGATTGTTAAAGAAACGAATTCGTTAGCAGGTTCTACCACTGAGTCTTTGCGAAATATTGAATTGGTAAAAAGCCTTGGGTTAACTAACCAGGAAGTAAACAGGCTTAACAATAACACCTTTAAAATTTTAAATCTGGAACTCCGTAAAGTAAAAAGCATCCGCACATTAAGTTTTATACAAGGAACAATGGTTAATTTTTTGCAACAGGTAATTACGTTCACGCTGTTGTGGTTGATTTTTAAAAATTCAATTACTCCCGGGCAATATCTTTCTTTAACTTTTTATAGTTTTTTTCTTTTTGGCCCGATGCAGGAAATAGGCAATATCATTATCTCTTACCGCGAAGCAGAAGCGTCTTTGATAAACTTCCAGAACCTGATGTCCAAAGCGCCTGAAATAAAACCATCCAATCCTAAGATTATTCAAAACATTGAATCTCTTCAGTTCAGAAATGTAAAATTTAAGCATAAATCTGCCCAATTACCCGCTTTGGTTGATATCAGTTTTGAAGTAAAAAAAGGAGAAACGATTGCTTTCGTTGGCCCTTCCGGAGCGGGCAAGACTACGTTGGTAAAATTATTGGTAGGATTATATATTCCACAGCAGGGCGAAATTTTATACAACCATATCAATCGCCAGGACATAGATTTTGATGTTTTAAGAACACAAATAGGTTTTGTAACACAGGATACGCAATTGTTTGCTGGAACTATCAGGGAAAATTTGCTTTTTGTAAATCCTGCCGCAACTGATCAGGAAATATTAGACGCGTTGAGAAAAGCCGCGTGCAATACTTTACTCGCACGTGCTGATCGAGGCCTCGATACTTTAATTGGGGAAGGAGGCGTGAAGGTTTCGGGCGGTGAAAAGCAAAGATTATCTATAGCCAGAGCACTTTTGCGTCATCCACATTTATTGATTTTTGATGAAGCCACTTCTTCGTTAGATTCATTGACCGAAGAAGAAATTACCAATACGATAAAAAATGTTTCTTCTAAAAAAGAACAGATCACTATTTTAATCGCTCATCGCCTCAGCACGATTATGCATGCCGACAGAATTTATGTTTTGGAAAGAGGTGAAATCATAGAAACCGGCAGTCACCAGGAGTTGCTTGAAAAAACGGGTTTGTATTATGCAATGTGGCGGCAACAAATTGGTGAAAGGAAAAAATCGGCTTTTCAACCCGAACTGGCAAATTAAAAGACAATTAATTTGACAGAAAATAAAACTAAGAATCTGCATTATTTGTTCTTTTACTGCAAAGATTTTTAGGATTAAAGAGCAAAATTAAAAATTGAATTGATGAGATTTTCCTGGTAAATAAATCATTGCAATTTTAATTTTCTTTTTTCAAATTCAAATGTTACTTTTGCAACCCTTAATTAAATAAAAGAAGGAGAGGTGCCTGAGTGGCCGAAAGGAACGGTTTGCTAAATCGTCGTACGGGTTAAACTGTACCGTGGGTTCGAATCCCACCCTCTCCGCTGGTTTTCTTTAATTGAAGGCATTCGGGGCGTAGCGTAGCCCGGTTATCGCGCCACATTTGGGATGTGGAGGTCGCAAGTTCGAATCTTGCCGCCCCGACAAAAAAACCTCTGAATTTCGGAGGTTTTTCTTTTAATTCTTAATTCTTAATTCTTGTTTCCTCATCCTGAAACGTCAACACTGATTCCTACCTTTACATCATGAAATTTCAGCCCGGAGATACTGTATTGCTTTTACATTCAAATGAAGAAGGCGAAGTAGTGGAAATCCTGAACAATAAAATGATTTTGGTGGATGTGGAAGGTGTACGATTTCCTGTTTATACCGACCAGGTTGATTTCCCTTATTTTAAAAGATTTTCTGAAAAAAAAGTTATTCCACCGAAAAAGGAGAAGATATATATTGACAACTTAAAAAAAGAAAAAGTTACCCAAAATAGTGCTGTTCATTCCGGAATGTGGCTTTCTTTTTTGCCGGTATTTAATAAAGATATTTTTGATGATGATGTAGTCGAAAAATTTAAAATTTACCTGTTGAATGAAAACAGCGAAACTTTGAATTTTATTTATCAAATCAAATTTAAAGGCCTCCCCGAATTTCATTTAAATAACACCGTTCTTCCATTTACCAATTTTTATCTGCATGATATTCCTTTTGAAGAAATGAATGATTCTCCAAAGTTTGAATTCGATTTTTCTCTTCTTAATCCAAATAAAAAAAAGGCTTCACATTTTGAATCTTCTTTTAAAATAAAAGCCAAACAATTATTTCTGAAAATAGAAGAAATGAAATTAAAAAACGAGCCTACATTTTCATTTTTGCTTTTTGCAAATTATCCTGATAAAACAGAAGAGGCGATTCCCGATTATCAAAATACTTTTGGACAGCTATATGATCTTTCTGCTATAAAACAGAGGCTGGAACCTCCCCGTTCCGTGGTAGATTTGCATATCGAAAAATTAATGGACAATTGGAAAGCGTTGAGCAATTTTGATATTCTTGCAATTCAGTTAAAAAACTTTGAAAAATATTATAATCTTGCTGTAGCACACCGGCAACCAAACCTGATTATCATTCATGGAGTAGGAACAGGCAAATTACGCAATGAAATTCATGAGATTTTGAAAACAAAAAAAGAAGTAAGAACTTTTGCCAATCAGTATCACCATGATTTTGGTTTTGGCGCAACAGAGATTTTTTTTCAATATTAGGAGCATTTTTGGAATAATTCCGAATTCTAAACATATTAACCATCTTATCTTTGCACCTCTGCAAACCGGGTTATCGCTCTTGTTAAATCAGGGGAGGAAAGTCCGGACAGTATAGAGCAACACACCGGTTAATAGCCGGTCCCGATTCTAAGTTTATCGAAGGATCGGGAAGAAAGTGCCACAGAAAATAACCGTCCCCACAGTATTGTGGGGATAAGGGTGAAAATGTGAGGTAAAAGCTCACATCTCGATATGGTAACATATCAGGAGGGTAAACCTTGTGTACTGCAATGCCACGTATATCAGCGTTCCGTGCCGATAGCTATCGGGATCGGATGAAGGCTGCTCGCCTGATGCTGAAGGGTAGGCAGCAAGATTGTTGCAGTAATGCAACAGCCAGATAAATGATAACCACCGTTTTTCAAAACGGCTACAAAATCCGGCTTACAGGTTTGCAGTAAATGAATTAAAAAAGGCAGCTATTTTGGTTGCCTTTTTTATAAAATGCTTTTACGTTTTTAGTAAATAAACCGTGATATTATTCAATTATTTGATTAAGTTAACAAACGTGGCAAAACGGTTTTAGCTATAATCTTTATCTTTGCAGATCTAAATAATTCGTTATGATCAAAACGGGAAATACGGTAGTAAGTATTTACACAGAAATGACTCCGAATCCGGAAACCATGAAATTTGTGGCAAACAAACTTTTGTATCCGGGAAAGAGTGTGGATTTTCAAAATGAAGAAAGCGCTTCCGCATCGCCACTGGCCATGCAATTATTTGCCTTTCCGTTTATAAAAGCAGTTTTTATCGCAAGCAATTTTGTTACGCTTACAAAAACCGATGATACTGAAGATTGGCAGGATGTAATTCCTTCTGTAAAACAATTTTTGAAAGAATATCTTGAAGAAGGAAACGTAATTATAAACGAAGAAGAACTGGCTACCAGAAAAACAGAAAGCACCAATGAAATTCATGTGAATGACGGCGATGTAGTGAAAAGAATCAAAGAATTATTGGAAAATTATGTAAAACCTGCCGTAGAAATGGACGGCGGAGCAATCCAGTTTTTAAGTTATGAGGATGGCCGTGTGAACCTGATGATGCAGGGAAGCTGTAGTGGATGTCCTTCTTCCATGATTACTTTAAAAGCCGGAATAGAAGGAATGATGAAAAGAATGATTCCTGAAGTGAAGGAAGTAGTGGCGCAATCGAAATAGTGAATTGTGGATAGAAAATGTTAACTTTTAAAATATGTAAAGGCGCTTTTTAAGCGCTTTTTTTGTAGGCGCCAAAATCATAATTTGAAGCCGGTAAAAAGGAAAGATTTGATAATAATATTCACAGAATAAAATCAGTTTTTCACTTTTCAAATCCAGTAAAGCAATAAATATTCAATATTCCGATTTTCGTAGATTTTTACAAATATTTTCCCAATCAATGAGGTGGATAATCTACATTATCTGTCATGGATTTATTTTTTAAAATCGTTTATTTCTTACAATTTATTTTTTCAAAGGAAAACAACTTTTAAATCGAATTGGCCTGTAACGCGGTATAGTATTTGATTTGAACGAAAAATAAATCTTACTTTTTTAAAACTAACGATGAAAAAAAATTTACTTCTGTCCTTATTTATGGTAATATTCTTTTTTGGTTGTTCCCGCAATGAAACGACTGTCCAAATATTGCGTACGCCTTTGCTCACATTTAGCTTTAATGGAACTTCCACATGGAAAGCCGATTCTTATTCATTCGCACCTGTTTCTAAAATTGTTGTG
>JBQCFO010000453.1:0-4316 GCA_051959055.1 Ginsengibacter sp.
CATAAGGATTACCGTAATCACAATTAGTAAAATAATGGAACCTGAAGCACCGGTGGCAAAAGTGATAATAATATTTAGCAGCAGAGCGGTATAAATTCCTATATAAGGAATGATATTAAACAATCCGGTAATCAAACCCAGCAATATTGCGTATTTTATTCCGAGAATTAAAAATACAATACAACAAACAGAGGCAACAATGAGCATTTCCAAAAGTAATCCGAGAATATATTTCCGGATGATGAACTGAATTTGTTCAGTAATATCATAAACCACATTGCTGTTTTCCTCTCTGAATGATTTGATGATAAATTTTAAAAAAAGGCGGCGGTAAAACAGCATAAAAAAAGTATCAATCAGGATGAAAACAATGAAAAGAATGAGCGAGGATACAGAAAGAACGGTGGCGCCGATCATTGCAGTGGAATGAGTAGCAATATTACTGGCAGTAGAATTTATGTAAGCCATTTGACGGGCGAGATCCACATGAAATTTTAAGGCGATCCATTGCTGGATATTCTGAAGCGATTGGGTAAGTTGGGATTTAAACACTGGCCAGTCCTGCGAAAGGCCGGTAAGCTGCGATGCAATAATGTATAATAAAAAGGAAAGCGCGAGCAGTAAAATAATGACAGATACCGCCGCGGCAGCGCCCCGATGAAAACGCAGCTTTTTCTCAAAGAATTTACACAGCGGCAATAGAAGGATTGAAAAAAGAAATCCAAAAATCAAAGGACAAAGAATTTCTTTTCCCAATACCGTGAGGTAACCGAGAGAAAGTATGCCAACCATTACCAATGCAAGCTTTAAATAAAAAGGTGGGGTATTTATTTTAAAAAAATTCATTGACCCTGATTTAGAAATCTAAATGTAAAGAAAAAATATTCCTTTATAAGCAGGTATTTTTCACGTCATTTCAAAATCAAAAATCTACTGTATTTCTTTGTTTACTGGAAATTAACACGGTAGAAACATTTTTCTTTACCAGTTATTGGATTAAATGTATTGTTTTCAAGCCTTAGCTTCAATAATCCGGGATTCTAATCGAATCAAACCTTCCCGCGACGCGCAAAAAAAAAATCCGGCCGTTTAAAATGACAGGATTTTGACCAGAAAAAATGTATCCTAAAAATAAAATCTGCTTTAGCAAAAACTTTACTGTAAATCTGCAATCGTCACCTCGAATACCAGGTAAGAATTAGCAGGAATAACCACTTTCCCTGTATAAGGATCAGACTTAGCTTCAGAACCATAGCCAAGCGTTGGTGGAATATACAAATTAATACTACCGCCTTTTCCTATTAAGGAAAGGCCTTTTTGCCAGCCTGTAATTACCTGGATAAGTTGAAAAACAAGTGGGTTACCGGCGCCGGAAGAATCGAACACATTTCCATTAAAAAAACTGCCTTTATAATTAGCTGCAATCATTGTGCAAAGATCTTTTGGCTTTGGATCGGTACCCGGGTTGCTAATGGTATAGTAAAATCCGGAAGAATCTTTTATAGCATCAATACCATGAGCGGTCAGCGAATCGAGGAGAGCCTGTTGTTCGGCTGCGGGAGCTACGATATTTGGCGGGAGACGATGACAATCTACACCGTTCGAATTATTTTTTTTACAACCGGCGATAATTAATAACACCGCGAGAAAGGAGAATGAGAATAATTTCTTCATAATGAATTTT
Source organism: Ginsengibacter sp. (assembly GCA_051959055.1). GTDB lineage: Bacteria > Bacteroidota > Bacteroidia > Chitinophagales > Chitinophagaceae > Ginsengibacter. The sequence continues at coordinate 1,685 of JBQCFO010000453.1, forward strand.
GTGGGTACAGTAAATAATTGACGTGCAAATAAAGAGTATAAATTTTACAAATTGTCCGACTGTTCTTTGTTCTGCTTAAATTTTAACTCTTCATAAATCTGTTCGTTGCGATCCCATTTAAATTGCATGCTGAAGAGGGTATAAAAAACAGCAATACCAATTACCGCCAAAATGATGAGCGTGATAAGTGAGGGGGAAATGTAAACCATGTTTTTGTACCAGTCGTGAAAGATAACCGCGATAAGTATAGGAAGCGCAAATACAAGGCCCCAGGGTGATCCATACAAAAATTTGCGCCAGATCTTTTTATCCTTTTCACGGTTTTTTTCCCAATAAATAATAAATGATTCTTCTTCTTTTGTAAGCATCCCACAAAGGTAAGGTGTAAATAAGAATAATAAGGATAGCGCGGCAACTTTGCTTCCTTTTTTATTTGCTGGTTGGTGAGGACATCGCCGTGGTTGGCGTCCTCACCGGCCACCACTAAGCAGCCTTGTGCGATAATCTAATTGCTTCCTTTTTTTGGAATTAAATTAATAAAATGTAGGTTTGCCTTACTAAAACCTCCACGTGAAAATCGAACAAGTACTTGTACATTATTTATTAAAAACAAAAAAGCTAACCTTACAGGGCATCGGAACTTTTGATCTAAATGCTTCACTTCCGGATACTGCGGATCCGGATAAACCGATTATTTTACCCGAAAATTCAGTTACATTTCATTACGATCCTAAAGTAACTGAAGACGAGGGCCTGGTTGATTTTATTGTAGAGCATACTCATAAGATCAAGCCTCTCGCCGCTTCGGACCTGGATTCATTTCTTTCGCTCGGCAGACAATTTCTTAATATCGGTAAACCTTTTACCCTTCCAAATATAGGTACACTTGAAAAATTAAACTCAGGCATATTAGCCTTTAAACCCGGGCAACTGGTTGCACAAAAAATAGAACCCAATAAGGTAAGAAGTGAAGAGCAGGAAGGAAATGAACCTGAAGAAAGAATGTTTAATGATTATCAAAAAAACAGGAGATCCAACAGTGGCGCAAAGGTGCTGGTGGTGCTCCTGGTTTTGATCATACTCGGATTCATTGGTTGGGCCGTTTGGCATTATGGATTTAACCAAAAAAACGAACCGGAAACATTGACCACAACCGAACCGGTAGTTCCACTGAAAGATTCCGCATATAAAGCTGATTCGACCATTATTGCAAACTCTGCCATAGACAGCAGTAAAAATGCCGATTCAGTTACCTTTCTGGTTGTAATCAGCCGCTACAGGAACCTGCCCGCTGCGGAATGGAAACTGAAAACAACCAGGAAACTCTATCCTGATTCAAAATTAAGCATCTATACGAATGATTCTGTTACCTATAGAGTAGCAGAACCCTATATGTTGCCGCTTACAGATACCGCAAGAATTTTAGATTCAATGAAAAGATATTTTCCAAAATCTACTATAGAAATAAAATAATCTAAGGTGCTTCTACGGTTTTATCCTGGGCAAGATCTGCTTCGTCATCCATTGATTTCAAATCGCGGTCAATAGCATATAAACTTTCACCGGAAGCTTTTTCGGCGCCTGCGATTTTTAGTTTATCCAGCATATTCATTACCAGCGTTTCTTCTTCAGTCTGTTCTTTTACAAACCATTGTAAAAAATTCCAAGTGGCCCAATCGGCTTCGTCAAAACTTTGTTTTACAATTTTATAGATAGATTCTGTATTATCCACTTCCTGTTTGAATGCTTTTTGAAAGGCATCATAAACACTGGTTGGATTTTCTCCCGGCTCAGGAATAGCGCTAATGGTCACAGTAGAGCCGCGCTGCAGAATATATTCCAGGAATTTCATCATGTGGTTGCGCTCTTCATTGGCATGGCGGAATAAAAAGTTGGCAGCTCCCTCATATCCCTGTGCATTCAGCCAGCTTGCATAAGATAAATAAATTTGTGCAGCATGAGCTTCTTTGGTCATCTGTGCATTGAGCGATTTGCAAAGGCTCTCGCTTAAACGATTTGTGTTCATTTTAAGTAATTAATATTTAAAAAGAGAAAGCATACAGAAAGGGTGTGCTTTTCAGAACCATTTTGTTCACAAAAAAGATTCCAACTTGAAATTCATTATTTTCAAACCAGCAAATAATTATGAATAAAGCGCAGAATGCAGCAACGCGATGATATGCATTGAATATAAACGAAGATAGGTTGGGTAAAAAATTACCCTTGATATGAAAGGAAGTTGTCGGAAGAGAAAATTAAAGGTTAATTGCTACGAAAAATAAAAGAACTAAAATTTCAAAAAGTGTAACCAGGATAATGCCTCTGTAAGCCATTCTTTCGTCGCTTGATTCTTTCATTTTTTTTAAGTTTATTGTTTGTTGAAGATGGCGCAAAAATAAAGCGAAAAAAATAAAAAGAAAAAGGAATAAGGAAAATTTAAAAAATAAATTTTTAGAATAATAAACTATTGTCGCAAATTGCCGTGAATCGTAGTGTTGTATGATTTTTTTTAAGCCTGAAAGGCTGATAGGATTATAGAAATATTGATTTCGAATATTTTAAATCCTGAAGGGATGACATTTCACCCCTGCCCGTTTGGTCAGGCGGGCTTTCAGGGTTTTAAAACCGGTTA
>JBQCFO010000454.1:0-6675 GCA_051959055.1 Ginsengibacter sp.
CACAAATAAGAAAGATTAAGAATCCCAAAGGCTGAAGGAAGATATTCCAGAGGTGGTCTTTTTGCTGAGCTACCATTTCATTCAAACTCAAGGTGCCGGTTAACATTAATAAAGCAATCAATGAAATTCCGAGCGCCAGTTCATAACTGATAATTTGCGAAGCGGCACGCATTGCTCCCAGTAAAGAAAATTTATTATTACTTGCCCACCCGCCAATCATGATTCCATAAACACCTAAACTTACGACTCCAAAAATGTAGAGAATTCCAATATTGATATCTGCAATTTGCAAAGTCACCTCCCGGCCGAAAATAAACAACTTATCTCCCCACGGAATCACAGCGCTCACCATAATAGCTGTAAGCATTGCCAGGATAGGCCCAAGAATGAATAAAAATTTGGAAGAAAAATTCGGAACAATTTCCTCTTTAAAAAATAATTTTAAACCATCGGCCATCGGTTGCAGAATTCCAAAAGGTCCTGCTCTGTTTGGGCCACGCCTGTCCTGCATAAAGGCAGCTACTTTTCGCTCAGCATAAGTGGAATACATCGCGACAAAAAGAGAAACCATTACCACAACGATAATTAAAACAAGCTTTTCGGTAAATAACATCCAGTCGATGGCTAAAAGAATTTGGTTTGAATACATGGGTTTAAAACTAGATTATGATTATGGTTTTTTATGGTCATTTATTGATAATCTTTCCGGCGCCGTTTCTTTTATTTCTTTTTACTCATTGCGTTCAATAAAAGTAGTGGAAGTTGCCGGCCCTGGTAAAATACTTAAATCAATGCCACCTTCATTTACCTGGCTCACCTCATTGATATCCATCATCAGCATAGGAGAACGACCATTCAGCACTTTATTTAAAGGATCAGGAGGAATCACTTTTTTCAAATAATGATTGGTAGAGATAACCGAATGTCGGCTTACTTTTGTTGGTCCTTCAATAATCCAATCGGAAGTATTTTTCTTTTCAAACCGGCATGTGTTGCAGATCCAGGCTGGTTTTCCATCTATTACCTGCACTTCGCCCCAGGGGTCTTTCCTGGAAGTAACGCGGAAAACTTCTTCACCACGATTCCATAAAGTAACTTTTCCGCAGCATTTATCACAATCTCTGTGAGCATCTACCGGTTTTAAAAACCAGACACGGTTTTTGAACCGGTAAGTACGATCAGTAAGAGCGCCAACCGGGCAAACATCAATCATATTTCCGCTAAAATCATTTTCAAGTGCTTTGGAGATATAAGTAGAAATTTCGGAAGAATCGCCACGAAGCAAAATTCCTTGTGAACGAGAATTGGTCAATTGATCAGCTACCATTAAACAACGATAACACAGGATGCATCTTGTCATGTGAAGCTGGATATATGGACCGATATCTTCTCTTACAAAAGTTCTTCTTTTGAATTCATAGCGGGTTCCTCCTGTACCGTGGTCGTAGCTCAAATCCTGCAAATAACATTCTCCTGCCTGGTCGCAAACAGGACAATCGAGTGGATGATTGATCAATAAATATTCGACAATCCCTTTGCGTGCATCCAGCGCTTTTTCGCTGGTTACGTTTTTGACGATCATTCCATCCATTACTTCCGTTCTGCAGGAAGCCACTAACTTAGGCATAGGACGCGGATCTTTTGTAGAACCGGCCGCCACTTCTACCAGGCAGGTTCTGCATTTTCCACCACTTCCTTCAAGAGAACTGTAATAACACATCGTAGGCGGCGCTACTTCGGCCCCGATTTTGCGGGCGGCGTTCAATATAGTGGTTCCTTTTGGAACTTCTATGGTAATCCCGTCTATAGTTACTTTAAATAATTCTTGTTCTTCAGGCATTTTTTAATTCGTTTAGATCAACTTCATAATTTTTTTCTCTCAAATAAATCAAAAATGATTTTATTTTGTTGATTGTCAAACAATCAGTTTTAATTATTGCATTCAATAATCTGTTTAACTTTTCATCATTTTCGTTATCAATATCACCTTTTATCTGTCTTTTTAATTTCTTATAACTTGCAGAATAACCAAAATCTTCAATCTTCAAATTGTTCTCGTTTAATATCTCAATAATCTATTTTTCTAATGGTGGATTAATTTGAATAATAAAATGTTTTCTTGTCTCGTGTTTCCATAATATCAACTTTTCCGCATTATAAAGAACTGTACACTCTTTTAGATAATTAAGCTCTGCTTATCTTATCAATGATTGCAACAGCAAATAAATCTTTAACCCTCTCACTTTCTAAATCTCTTATCACATGTTGCATCCTTTTCTATGCATCAATCTTTTGTTCGTTTGCAACAGTTTTTTCAAAAGAACTGTATCAAAATAACACTCCGGTATAAAATATAACCACCAATTATTCTCAAACTTGGTCATGTTGCTCAAAGGGTATGAATTTATCAAGGTTCATAAAAAAATCATACCCAAACTGATAAGCTTCATGCATATCTCCATCACTCATTTTATATATAATCGTTTCTCCTGTTTCCTTTTTATAACCGACTATATAAATTGACAATTCATCACTTTTTAAATTATCCATAAAATCATTTAAGACAAACGGACTATGTGTGGTTATAAAAAACTGATTGCCATTTTCATCATATATTATATCACTTGTAAACTTTGAAATATATGGTGGAAACATGTGTGATTCTGGTTCTTCAAATAGTAATACTGCTTCATTATTTGTAAAAATAGCAGTCCGATAAAAAAACAATCTTTGTAATGTATCTGCTAATAATGAATAGGAAAGTTGAAAAATACTGTCTTCATTTATTTCTTTTATTAATCTTATGGAATTAGAAACTTTATCTACCAAGAGTTTTATGCCACACTGATTAAGTAACGAATTAAAAGACTTTCTTAATTCTACATTACTTCCAATAATCGCAAACAAATTTTCGCCAAACGGGGATTGAAGATGTTTCAAGGTCCACACATTATTTTCAGTCCTGTCTAAGTAAAAGTGGTACTTAAATACATCTATGTCAATTAATTTTGGTTCAAACGCAAATCCGTGAATACTCGTCTGAGAATCGAATGAATTTGCGTAAAATTCCAACTCATTTTCATTGAGATACTCAATATTTACTTTTGTTAATTTATTATAAGATACATGCACTGGCTCCTTGACATTTGCTTCAAAAAAAACTTCAGCAGCCTTCTCAAAACGGCAAAAGTTGTGAAAATCCTGGTTAACTGGTGCCTTACAATACTCTATAGTGGATATCGCCTCCAGTATATTACTCTTTCCCACATTAGGATAACCAATAAAAACATTAACTCTCTTACAGCCTTCAATTTTTTGATGGCGTATTGACTTAAAATTTTTAATTTCTATGTTATCTATTCTTTGCATCACTAATCTATAATTCTAAACTGTTGCTACTTCCAACGGATCAGCATAATTTGCCAATCCATAATTTCTTACCAAACACTCTTCCGGATTTAAAACATGCCATTCAAATTCATCCCTGAAATGCCTGATGGAGGCTGCTACAGGCCATGCAGCGGCATCTCCAAACGGGCAAATGGTGTTTCCTTCTATTCTTCTTTGTACATCCCAAAGAAGATCAATGTCTTTCATTTTGCCCCGCCCGTGTTCTATATTGTAAAATATTTTTTCCATCCATCCGGTTCCCTCGCGGCATGGCGAACATTGTCCGCAGCTTTCATGATGATAAAAACGGGAAATGGTATATGTATGCTTTACAATGCACTGGTCTTCATCCAATACAATGAATCCTCCGGAGCCCATGGAACTTCCTGTGATGAAACCGCCTTCTGCAAGACTTTCATAATTCATCAGGCGTGGTTCACCTTTGGCAGTTCTGAGTAAAAGATTTGCCGGTAAAATAGGCACTGAAGAACCGCCGGGAATGCACGCTTTCAATCTTTTTTCGTTGGCAATACCGCCACAATATTCATCACTGTAAATAAATTCTTCAACAGTGATGGTCATATCTATTTCATAAACACCGGGTTTATTAATATTTCCACAGGCAGAAATTAATTTTGTTCCTGTAGATCTGCCAACTCCTATTTTTGAGTACGCTTCCCCGCCTTCATTAATAATTGGCACAACTGCACAAATTGTTTCCACGTTATTCACGACAGTCGGGCAACCCCAAACTCCTTTAACTGCAGGAAATGGTGGTTTAATTCTTGGTAATCCTCTTTTCCCTTCGAGGCTTTCCAGAAGCGCAGTTTCTTCACCACAGATATAAGCTCCTGCACCACGATAGATATAGATTTCACAATCAAACCCACTGCCCAGAATATTTTTCCCTACAAACCCTTGTTGCCTTGCTTCGTTAATGGCTTCCTGAAGAATATCTGCCACCCAATCATATTCTCCCCGGATATAAATGTAGGAAACCTTACTGCCGAGCGCATAAGAAGAAACAATCATTCCTTCTATCAAAAGATGAGGAATATACTCCATCAGGTAGCGGTCTTTAAAAGTACCGGGCTCACTTTCGTCTGCATTGCAAACCAAATAACGAGGCACTCCTTCCGGCTTTGCAAGAAAACTCCATTTCATTCCGGTAGGAAAACCAGCGCCTCCACGGCCTCTTAGTCCGCTTTTCTTTACTTCTTCCACAATATCTCCGGTTTGCATTTTCAATGCTTTTTCCACGCTTTGATAACCACCTTCACGACGATATACCTCAAAGCCTTTAATGCCCGGAATATTTACTTTATTTAATAATAATTTTTTTGACATTTCTATAGTCTCCTTTCGATTATTTAGAGCCGGCCTCTTTTATTTATTTCTTATAATCATGATTGAACATCCAGTTAAATCCATATTTATCCTCCAACATTCCAAACCTTGCGCCCCAAAAAGTATCCTGCAATTCCATGGTAATTTTTCCCCCTTCCGAAAGTGCTGCAAAGGTTTTATTTATTTCATCTGCATCATTAAAGTTTAATGAAAGCGACAAATTGCTTCCCCCGGTTACAGATTGTCCCTGCATCGAATCAGAAACCAAAAAATGCAAATCACCTGCTTTAAAACTTGCATGCATGATCTTATTTTTCTGCTCTTCTGAGGATTCCATCGGAGATTCTCCAAAAGTTTGTTTATAAACCACTACTCCATTTAACGCTCTACTGTAAAATTCGAGCGCTTCCGACGCATTGCCATTAAATGTTAAATAAGGGATAATTGCTTCCATAATAAAAAGTTTAATTGTTTCTTGCACTGTTATTTCTGCATTCTTCAATAATCTGATCCACTTTTTCGGGAGTTAAATGTTCTTTATAATATTTACCCATTTGCATCATTGGCGCATAGCCGCAGGCTCCCAGGCATTCAACGGTTTTTAAAGTAAACAGTCCGTCCTCTGTTGTTTCGCCCACTTCGATGTTCAGTTTCTTTTTAATGTATTCAATAATATTGTCGCAGCCTCTCAGCATACAAGGTCCGGTTTGACACACCTCAAAGACGTATTTTCCAACAGGCTTCAGATGAAACATGGTGTAAAAGCTGGCCACTTCATACACTTCGATTGGCTGAAGATTCAATAAAGAAGCTACGTAATCCATCGTATTCACACTCAGCCATCCGTGTTCTTCCTGCGCCATGTGAAGCACGCCCAATAAAGCACTTTTACTTTTCCCTTCCGGGTAGTGCTTTATCAGTTCGTTTACTTTATCTAATTTTTCCTGTGAAAAAGTCATTTGTTATCTACTTAAATTTTATTTTCAATTTCATCAAAACTTCCTTTAAATACTACCTCTTTTGTATTCTCTGGTTTAGCAAGTCTCCATAAACTAATTTTCTAAGTCTCACTAATTCCTGCAGCTCTCCTCAACACTTGCATTTGCCCAATATTCATCATCTGCATTTTCTGCTTCTTCAAAAGTTACTTTTCGAACTACTGCCTTTATTTTTCGTTCGTTCCCCACAGTTATAACTTTTTACTTTTAACCATTATGCGTCCAACTCTCCTGCTATCAGATTCAAACTACTCATCGTAATGATTGCATCGCTCAACAAACCACCTTTTGTCAATTCAGAATATGCCTGGTAATAAATAAAGCAAGGCCTTCTGAAATGTAGTCGGTACGGCGATCTTCCGCCATCTGTGATTAAATAAAATCCTAGTTCCCCGTTGGCTCCTTCAATAGAAGAATAAATTTCGCCAACAGGCAATGCGGTTTCACCCATAATTATTTTAAAATGATAAATGAGGGCTTCCATTTTTGTGTAAACATCTTTTTTATCAGGCAAATAAAAATCGGGAACATCTGCATGATAAACTTCCGCTTCAGTGCCTTTGAATTCCTGCACTTTTTGGTAAGCTTGTTTGATGATTTCCATGCTCTGCCACATTTCCTGGTCGCGAACCAAAAACCGATCATAACAATCGCCGGTAGAACCAACAGGTATGGTAAAATCAAAATCCTGGTAACTACTGTATGGCGTATGAACCCTCACATCATAATCTACTCCTGCCGCTCTCAAATTCGGACCGGTAAAACCATAATTCAAAGCCCGTTCTGCAGAAATAGGACCAACGCCGATTGTACGATCCATAAAGATCCTATTGCGAACAAACATTTCATCAAACTCTTTCAAAGCGGGCGGCCATTCTTTCATGAATCTTTCCAGTTTTTCAAAAGCCTGGTTCGTAAAATTTCTTTCAAACCCCCCAAT
>JBQCFO010000455.1:0-3422 GCA_051959055.1 Ginsengibacter sp.
AGTCATAATGCAAGGCATTTAAAAGTTGCCTTATTGCGAAAACTTGGTCAAGATGAAGCGGCATTGGACTTGATAAAAGATTCTTTAAAAATAGATCCTTTTAATTATGGCTGTTTGTTCGAGCAATATTTGATTTCAAAATCTTCCGGTAATCCAACTGACCTATTATTGGAAGAGATTAGCATGCTGATGCGTAATTCCTTTAATAATTACCTCGAATATTCAATCGATTATATCCAGGCAGGAATATATGAAGAAGCGCTGGATTTATTGGGTCTTTATGAAGAAAAGAATGAATCGGCAAATCCGTTACTATACTATTATTTGGCGTGGCTTCAACTTCAAATGGGTAAAGCACAAGAAGCACGCGTCCGTTTTAAAAAGGCCGCATCTGCCCCACCCGATTACTGTTTTCCAAATAAACTGGAAGACAAGATGGTGTTGGAAGTTGCCATCTATGAAAATGCGGATGACGCCAAGGCTTTATATTATTTGGGAAATTTTTGGTATGCTAACAGGCAGTATAACGAAGCGATTGACTGCTGGGAAAAATCAATTGATATTGATGACAATTTTCCTACTGTTTTGCGAAACCTTTCTCTTGCTGTTTATAATAAATTAAATGACGCAGACAGAAGCATTTTGCTGTTAGAAAAAGCATTTGAATCGGATACGACTGATGCAAGGGTGTTGATGGAATTGGATCAATTATATAAAATTCAAAATTATCCTGTTAAACAACGATTGGAATTATTAGAAAAGCATCTTTCAATAGTGGAACAGAGGGATGATCTTTATTTGGAACGAATCACGCTTTATAACCAATTGGGCGAATATGAAAAGGCACAGAAACTGCTCGCATCACGGCATTTTCATCCGTGGGAAGGAGGAGAAGGAAAAGTGATTTTACAGTTTTTAATCTGCCATATTGAGTTGGCAAAAAAAGCATTATGCGATGGCAAAAACGAATTTGCGTTACAACTTCTGGAGAAGTTAGAAAATTATCCGGTTAATTTAGGAGAAGGGAAATTATATGGCTCACCTGAAAATGATATTCATTACTTGCAAGGATGTGCTTATGAAGCATTGAGAATACAGAAACTGGCGACAGAAAAATTTTTATCTGCAACTAAAGGGGTGAGCGAGCCTGTGCAGGCAATTTTTTATAACGACCCTCAGCCAGATAAAATATTCTACCAGGGTTTGGCATGGTTAAAATTGGGAGATATAAAAAAAGCTAATAAGATTTTTACTAAGCTGATCAGTTTTGGGAATCAGCACATGGATGATAAAATAAAGATTGATTATTTCGCTGTGTCTTTACCGGATCTACTGGTTTTTGATCAGAATTTGGATTTAAAAAACACAATTCATTGTGACTATTTAATCGGTTTAGGGAATTTGGGATTGGGTAAAGTTGACGAGGTAAAATATTATTTAAAAAAAGTATTGGATAAAAATGTGAATCATCAGGGAGCGATGATCCATTTGAAAATGATTGATTTCTTAAAATACTTTGCAGAAAGGTGATCTTTTGCCTTTGCTCTAAGATTAGTCGTTTTTGTTCCGGCCTCAAATACCCGCTCAGCAATGGATGCAGGCCCATTCTTCTGTGCCTGTTCAGAAGTGGCTGCAACAGGTTCAGGGATGGTGTTCTTTTTTTCTAAGATATTTCCTCAATTCATCAGTGCATAATGAAGCGTGCTCCTTCAGCGCAAGCGACAATTTTTCAAAATCATTTTTTGATAAAGACATGTGCCAGCAGCGCTGCGTTTTACTCCATCTGCATGGCACATGGCGCTGAATTAATGATTGTATGATCGCATCTTTTTCGAAATAAATCCCGATTCGCTCCATGATTACTCACGGCCTTTTTTCAAGAACTTGAAAAAATAGGGGGTAAAAGCTTCCCACACTTGTCATTTTAATTTTACGCAACCGATTGCATGAACTGTTCACCCAGAAATAAAAGTAGGTTTACATACTCAAAAAGTATAAACTGCCACTATCGTGTATCATTCCAGTGAAAATGAAAACGAATTTGTCACCCGCCTCAGGGATGGAGATCAAAATGCTTTTGCACAATTATACCAATTATATAGTGGTCGTTTGCTTGGTTATATTATCAAATTTGTCAAATCAGATTTCTATGCTGCAGAACTTTTGCAGGACACCTTTATAAAATTGTGGAATAGTAGAGAAAATATTGATCCTCATAAATCTTTCCGTTCTTATTTATTTCGTATTGCAGAAAATAATGTATATGATTTTTTTCGGAAAGCCATACGTTATAAAAAACTTTAGACAGAAATAATAAAAAGCGCCAGTAAACTTTATCGACATGTAGAAGAGGATTTATTCACCAAAGAAAATGAACAGCTATTAGTGGAGTCGATTAATTTATTGCCACCGAAGCGAAGGCAGATTTTTCAGCTAATAAAGGTGGAAGAACGATCTTATGAGGAAGTAAGTGCGCTTCTTAATGTGTCAGTGTCTACTATAAATGATCACATCGTAAAAGCGACAAAATTTATTCGTGAAAATCTTAAACAATATCAGATTGTTGAGCTTAGCATGCTAATCGTTTTTCTTCTCTTGTAATTTTTTTTTTAATTTCTCCCTGCATTTTTACAGAATTTTTTTTTGAAAAGCAGATGAAAACCGCCTTTCATACGTATTTGCCTTAAAGAATAATTTTGGAAGAGCATAGAAATATAGAAAGTTTATTTCAAAAATATCTCGATAATCAATGTTCCCCCGCCGAGATCCGGAGATTATTTAATTATTTTAATGCCGGAGAAAATGAAGAGTTATTGAAAAAAATGATTCGGAAGCAATATGAACTAATTGATTATTCATCTGGTTCTGTTGAAGGATTTGAATCGTTGTTGAACACCTCTTTCCAAAAAATAGAACAATCGATTACTGTTGAAAAGAAAAGAAGAGTGGCCGCACCTTTATACGGACTGTCGTGGTTTAGCGCGTTTGCAACTGCAGTGGTTATCTTCTTATTTTTTGGAGCAGCGTTTTATTTTCTTCATTCAAAAGTTGAAAGAGTGATTGTTGCTCAAAATGCACGTGTTCAGACTGTGGAAGATATTCCTCCAGGACATAATAATGCAATGCTCACTTTCGATAATGGCGCAACAATTCTTCTGGATACGGCTGGCAATGGTATATTAGCTAAACAAGGGAATATTAAAGTATTGAAACTGAATGGCCAAATTGTTTATAATAAAACAGATGAGATGAATGCAAAACCAGTTTACAATACCATCACAACTGCAAACGGAGATCAATATCAGCTGATCTTAACTGACGGTTCAAGGGTTTGGTTGAATGCCGCTTCTTCCATTCGTTTCCCCACAGCTTTTATAGGTAAGGAGCGGAAAGTGGAAATTACAGGTGAAGCTTATTTTGAA
>JBQCFO010000456.1:0-2555 GCA_051959055.1 Ginsengibacter sp.
AATCAAACGCATGCCCTTCAAAGAAAGTGCCCGCCTTCAAAGGTATTTTGTAGACGTTTAAATAATTTTCATCCGTCGTTAATGCCTGTGCTGTGATTGCATGAGTTGAGTCTGAACCAAATTTATAAACCGATGCGGGGCCGCTGTTGTTTCCATCAGGAATTTCATAAGAGAGTGCAACACTATTTATTTGAGGCATACGGGCAAACTCATTCCGTATTACTTCCATTTTGTTTACCCCTTCGGTTGTCCAATCGCGCGGCAATTGGGCTGTCAATATATAGTCTTTATTATAGCCAAGATCACTTTTCAAAAATAAATTTACCTGTTGTGAAATAATAATGGCGCTTACGAATGCAATGATTGCTGTACCAAACTGGAATGCGATTAAAGACTTTCGCAATAAAACATTATCTTTTATGGAACCAATTTTTCCCCTTAATGAATCAACAGACTTTAAAGAAGATAAGACAAAAGCAGGATAAATCCCGGCAATAAAACCCAGAATTAAAATAAATAAAAACGGGAAGGAAATAAAGTATAACGGAAAATCAGTAAGTGGGGGAATCGGATGTATCAATATACTGCTAAATAAATTTTGTGTAAATAAATAAATCACAAATGCAAACAGCGTTGCAATAAAAACAGTAATGATGGATTCAATAAGAAATTGCCATATCAATTGCTTTTTCATTCCACCCAAAACTTTTCTAATACCAATTTCACGCATTCTGGTGGCAGAGCGGCTTACAGACATATTGATAAAATTGATTACCGCCATCAGTAAAATAAATAAAGCAATTACAGACAATGCATACAGCGTCTTTTTTATTAAACCATTATTCGCATCCAAATAAAAATCTTTCAGCAAAATAAGCTCTGGCTTAAGATCAACAACTACCTGCGGTAAAGCATTTTGTCTGATTAGATTGGCAATTGGTTGTTCGAGGTCTTTAGGCGAAACACCTTTTTGCAGTTCAACATAATTAGCAATGTAGGGATTTTGCCATGACATATTTCTTCCAAAAAAAGCAAGGTTAGCCGTTGAAACATAAAAGTTTCCCGGAGAGCCGTCCACCAGGCTGGTAACAGAATTATTGGAAACATTATTCAGAACACCAGTGATAAGAAAATCATGTTTGGAGCCTGAAAAATTTTCAATTGTAATAGTTTCTCCCACAACATCTTTTTTGCCAAAATATTTCAATGCTTTGTCAATGGTTATTACAACAGAAAAAGGATTTAGTAAAGCAGTTTTACTATTTCCGGATAAGAATGTAAATCCATACATGGTAAAAATCGTGCTGTCACCTATTTGTATATTTTCCCGAAAGCTTTTTTCACCTTTTGAAATATTCGAAGTAACACCATCGTACCGATAAAAATCGGCAACAAGATTGGGATAATTTTCTTTTAATGATTTTGCTAGCGGACCAAGGGTTGCAAGAAAATAGCCCTCACCCGGATTTTTCCAATTGCTTTGAATAATATATTGCCTGTCTGCATTTTTCAAATTTTTATTCACCTGAAGTTCACTCCATACATACGCGCCGATCAATAATGTAAAGGCAATCCCAGTGGATAGCCCAATAATATTTACTACAGAATATAACCGGCTTTTAATAATGTTTCGCCACGCGATTTTAAAATAATTCTTTAGCATGTATTATGGTTTAGTTTTTTTCAGCAAACGAAGTTTAAATTACAATTTCTATTTCCCGCTTTTAAATTAACACGACACTACTTTAGCAGATCAGGACATTAGCGTATCATTCCGTTCTCAAACTTTTCACAGGATTAGCCACCGCCGCTTTGATCGCCTGGAAACTAATAGTAGCCAAAGCAATTAAAATGACCAAAAGCGCTGCTGATGCAAACATCCACCACGTTAAAGAAATCCGGTATGGATAATTTTCAAGCCATTTACTGGCAACCAGCAGCGCAGCAGGAATAGCGATAACCATTGCAAGCAGCACCAACTTTAAAAAATCTTTTGAAAGTGTAGTAACGACGCTGCTTACAGATGCTCCAAGTACTTTGAGGATACCAATTTCTTTGGTCCTTTTTTCTGCAGAGAGAACCGATAAACCAAATAAACCAATGCACGAAATAAAAATTGTCAAAATCGCACCAAACAAAATGATCTGTTTCCATTTTGCTTCCGCTTCATAATTTTTTCGATTTTGCTCGTCCTTAAATACATAACTGTATGGCGACATAGGGTACAAATCTTTAAACTTCTGATGAATAAATTTCAAACTTGGAGAAGCAGTTCCCGGCCTGATTTTGATATCATAAATACCATAATTATTTGAGTTTTTCATAGTGAAAAGCTGCGGTTTAATTTTTTGATTCAGCGGTTGATAATGATAATCTTTTATCACACCTATCACCTGGTACAATTCTTTATTATAAATGAAATTCACTGTTTTTCCGATTGGATCTTTCCATCCTGCCTGCTTTACAAACGCTTCATTTACAACCACTGTATTGGTGGAATCAGCAGGATGATCTTTTGAAAAATTTCTCCCCCGTACAAGTTGAATTTTCATCAT
>JBQCFO010000457.1:0-2130 GCA_051959055.1 Ginsengibacter sp.
AAGGTTTTTTGGATTTGGATATTGATGTTAACTTAGACCTCTTCGCAGAAATTGAACGCTTAAAAAAAGAAAAAAATGCCATCATACTTGCCCATTATTACCAGGAACCAGACATCCAGGACGTTGCAGATTTTATCGGTGACAGTCTTGCCCTTGCACAAAAAGCACAATCTACCGATGCGGATATAATCGTTTTTGCAGGTGTGCATTTTATGGCTGAAACAGCTAAAATTCTGAACCCAAATAAAAAAGTTTTATTACCTGATTTGAAAGCCGGATGTTCACTTGCCGATTCTGCACCTGCGGATCTTTTCGAAAAATTTAAAGCGCAACATCCGGACCATCTCGTGATTACTTATATCAATTGTTCGGCCGGAATGAAAGCTTTGAGCGATATTATTTGTACTTCTTCGAATGCTGAGGCCATTATCAACAGTTTGCCCAAAGACCAAAAAATCATATTTGCTCCTGATAAAAATCTTGGCGCTTATCTGATTAAAAAAACGGGAAGAGATATGGTTTTGTGGAATGGCGCCTGCATTGTTCATGAAATTTTTAGCCGTGAGAAGATTACCAAATTAAAAATGCGCCATCCGAATGCAAAAGTGATAGCACATCCTGAATGTGAAGAACCGGTTTTGGAACTGGCAGATTTTATTGGAAGCACCAGCGGATTATTAAAATATTCCAAAGAAAATCCCGCAACGGAATTTATTGTGGCTACCGAGTCGGGAATCATTCACCAGATGCAGATACAGGCTCCATTAAAGACGTTTATTCCCGCCCCTCCTGATAATTCCTGCGCTTGTAATGATTGTCCTTTTATGAAGCTGAATACACTGGAAAAACTCTATTTATGTATGGAGTATGAGGAGCCTGAAATTATCATGGATGAAAACCTGAGAATTGCTTCTAAAAAACCAATTGAAAGAATGCTGGAAATAAGCGCAAGATTTGGATTGTAAAAAAAATGCTGTTCTAAAAATAAGAACAGCACTTTAAGAGTTTGAAATTTTATAAAACTAATACCTCATACTTGAAGCAAAAGATATTACTAATGCAACAACCAGCACAACATAAATACCGAAGCCAATCCACGCCCATTTTCTTCTGTTTCTATCTACATCATTATCGCCTGTTATAATATAGGCAATTAAAACGCCGATAAGCCCAAGAAAGAAACCAAGTGCAAAACCACCAAGGTGGAAACCGACTGAATGGTCGTCAGCAGACATCATCTTCAGTAATTTTTTGTTTGACACCGTGCCATCAGCATTAATACTGTTTCTCAATTTTTTCTGGCCGGCTTTAAAGCTTAATTTCTGAAAGAAATTCATGTGTTTTCCACTCAGTTTTTCATAATCTTTTACATTCATTATTGAAAGATCCTTTAAAGAAATCTGCATCTCTTTTCCGATGGGAATATAGATTTCGGACGCTTTTTTAGGAATGTAGGAAAAACCAGTGGCAGAGAAAGATGTGGTAAAAATAGCCAGTGCCGCCAGGAGCATAAACGTTTTCTTCATAAAAAATTAATTTTGTGGTTAAATATTGCGCAAAATAAATTTAACTCCTTGTATTAACAAATTTTTAAAGATTTTTTTCAAATCCTTTCGGTGGCATTAAATTTTTTATTTCCATAAGTCTTTAGTTTCATAGCAGTGCCTTTTCTATTTTTTTATCTTCTTTAGCCCACCATATTTTTTTTAACGTTCTCTAATTCAACTTTTTTAAAGGGAATTTTTCGAGCCTTTAATATCCGGTCTTGGATGGAAAAAAAATGCTGATCTCTAAAAGAACAGCATTTAAAACATATAAAGAAGGGTCAGGAATTGATTCGAAGCACTAAAATTTGTAACCAAATCCTAATCCGGCATAATAAGGCAGAAAAAATCCTTTTGCGAATACAGGAGTTATTTGCGCCTTAAACATGAAGCCTCCTGCCGCCGGAGCTAAACGATAACCAAATGTAAGATTTCCAAAACTGGTACTAAAGCTATTGGATTCATAATCATCTTTTGCATTCCCAGAGATATAGGTAAAGCCGGCGCCGATTTCAAAATAATTTTTGCCGTCCTTTCCCAATAAGTAATTTACGCCTACCGGAATTGACAATATAGATGCACTGCC
>JBQCFO010000458.1:0-8080 GCA_051959055.1 Ginsengibacter sp.
ATATCAGGGCTGAATTATACCGTTATCGTTTTGCAAAGCCGGGAAATACTATAGGATTGTGGTGGAACAGAGAAAAACTTGGCGATTGGATACAGCCTTTGTCTGTTAAAGATTCAAGTCTGGTTAATTTTTTAAAAGGAATGCAATGGATACATTAATAATCCAACCTTTTTTTAAAGCAATTTTTTTTAAGAATAACGACTTTCGGATTCAGTCACCAACGTATTCTTTTTGAAAGAATAAATTCACAAATAATAATTTCAGAATTTAACTCTAGAAAAACGACCGTGTATTTTTTCTTATAAGCAATGCATTTATAACCAATTGCATTCCTTTTGGTTCTCGGCAGGGCCTATAACTTTTTCGCTTGTCGCCAAGATTTGCGAGAAAATCATATGTTTCATCAACAAATTTTTCTGCAGTAATCAATAACCCTTTCGATTCCAAATACCAGGAAATCTCTGCAATGCTATTGGCTGCAGATTGCCGCACACTTACTTTTCTGAAGCCCATTTCCTAATCAATTTTTTGCTATAAGCTTTGGCTTCTTCAATAGAAAATGTTTTTTCTATTTTTTGTTTTAGTGCAGCTTTCTTTTGCAATTCCTGATAGTTTTCTTCCGGGATCAGAACGTATTTTTTATTATCTATAGTAAGCGATGTCATTATACTTTGTTTTTACGAAGGTAAGCAAAGTGCATTTACCTTTACTCTTCGTTTAAACATGGTTTGATCTGTGGCTACGATCGACACAACGGCTACTTTTTCAACTGATCCAGCACCGACACTTTTACTCCGCTTATCGCTGCCTGTTTTACATTATTTATTTGTTCAAAAACGGCAATAGTATTCTTTCCTTTTTTCAACCAGCATCCGGGTAAATATAAAGTTTGCTGTGGGCCTAGACTCCAGTAGCGGCCGAGGTTGTGGCCGTTTACAAAAACAATTCCTTTACCCCATTTACTCATATCGAGAAAAGTATCGCCGGTTTTTGAAAGTGTAAATGAGCCATTGTATATCACTGGCTGATTTTTCGTATATCCATTACCGTTATGTTGCAAATCCCGCTGATGATCCATTGGGAGTTTGTACATCTTCCAGCTGCCGGTTATTTCATTTCCATCAATGGTGACAGGGCTGATAATGCCTTTCAGGTTGTGAATAATTTCTGCCCCATAATTGATCCTTCCCATGTTTTCTACCAGAATATCCAGTGTAGCATTGAAGGGAATATCAACATCACAAGAATAATTTTTATAATAGCGGTTTAGCTCTCCCACCCTTTTTCCATTTACATACACCAAGGCATAATCTCTCAATCCTTTGATTTCTAATTTTCCACTGATAGGTTGCGTAAAATGTTTGCTGTATAAAACATATCCGTTTCCCTGGTTCAAATCTTCAAATGTTTCAGGTGTATCACTTTCTACCGGTCTGATTTTATCTTTAAAAGAAAACAGATCAACGGCTTTATCTAATTTGATAGAAGGAATTTCTATCATCGGGATTGAAGCAGGTATGGGCGGAATTTTATAAGAAACATTTTCCTGGAATAATTTGCGAAGCGCTAAATACTTGGGTGTTGCCCAACCCGCCTCACTTATCGGCGCGTCATAATCATAGCTGGTAATATCCGGTTGAATATCGTGTTCTTTATCATAATTAGCGCCGCTGGTAAAAGCAAAATTCGTTCCGCCATGGACCATGTAATAATTGAATGACACACCAGCTTTCAAATATTTTTCGGTTTGCTTCACTACGCTTTCTTTAGAAACTTTTTGAAAAGGTTCTGCCCAATGATCCAGCCAGCCCGGATAAAATTCTGCTACCATGTAAGGGCCTTCGTTGTTGTGATATTCATTCACTACTTTTTTAAGATTATCAGTGTTATCTTCTCCATTTGCAGTTGGCAAAGCGCCTTCGATGGTGCCGCCTTTGAAAAGCCAGCTTCCCTCGGCAGTAAATAGCGGCACATCAAATCCCGCGTCAATTAATTGCTGCTTAATGGCAGCGCTGTATGCTTTATGCTCTTCCATCGGAATATCTTTTCGTTGGGCCACATACGAGCCGAATTCATTTTCTGCCTGCACCATAATGATTGGGCCGCCGTGTGTTATCTGCAAATCTTTTACCTGTGCTGCCAGATGATTAATATACGTTCTACACGAATCTAAAAACGGTTGATTGTTTGCTCTTATTACCAAATCTTTTTCTTTCTGCAACCACCAGGGATAACCCCCAAATTCCCATTCTGCGCAGGCATAGGGACCTGGACGAAGTATCACAAACAACCCAACTTCCTGAGCGGTTTTTACAAATTCAGCAATATTCCTGTTATCTGTTTTGAAATCCCAAACGCCCGGTGCTGTTTCCTGGTAATTCCAAAAAACGTAGGTAGCAACCGTATTCAATCCCATCGCTTTTATCATTTCCAAACGCTGTTTCCAATATGCTTTTGGTACCCGCGCAAAGTGCATTTCGCCGGAATGAATCTGAATGGGTTTGCCATCATAAACAAAATTTCCATTCTTTATTTCGAATATGTGTTTTTGCTGGGCAAATGGTGCAGTGATTAAAAAAAGAAAAAAGAAAGGCAATAAAAAAATCTTCTTCATTTATTAGTTTTTAAATAAGCGATGATCATATTTCAAACTTAGACAAATGAACCCAGAATAAAACAGGCAAACGATTGCGGAGATTGGAGCCGCTTGCAGTAAAGAAAGAAATATTGAACTTTTGTATTTTAATATGAGTTCGATGTAAGAAAAAATGGCACCGCTTCGGAGTTTTTGCACTGTGCTTTATAATGCTATAATAATTTCATTGAGCAAAGTTGACACTATTAACGAATCAAATTAATTAAAAATAAAATCTCCAAGGCTCGTCTGAGCAATCGCGTAGGGATGCCATAAAATCGAAATTCTACCGAACTCACGTTATTTCAGGAAAAGTGGCAACAGGTTCCGTGAAATTAAATTCGCCGTATTTTATTATTTTCACAAATCAGTATTTATAGAAAAGAGGCTTTTATTTTTTTAAAAATTTATTTATTCCTGTAACCTTCAAAAAATATTTCCTTGAAAAAAAACTTCATTTTCCTTGCATTCGCTTTCTTCTTTCAGCCAGCTTTTTCCCAAAACAAAAAAAACATTAATCCCGTTCCAACTCAATCCCAGCTTGCCTGGCAGGATATGGAATATTATTTTTTCGCTCATTTTGGCCCGAATACTTTTACCGGGCTCGAATGGGGAAAAGGCACTGAGAATGCGGAAGTATTTGATCCAAAGGATTTAGATTGTGAACAATGGTGCCGCATTGCAAAAGCTGCGGGAGCAAAAGGAATTATGATCACGGCCAAACATCATGATGGCTTTTGCCTTTGGCCCAGCAAATATTCCGCACATACCGTGAGAGAAAGTCAATGGAAAAATGGCAAAGGCGATGTCTTGAAAGAATTATCAGCAGCCTGTAAAAAATATGGTTTGAAATTCGGTGTTTACCTTTCCCCCTGGGATAGGAATCATCCTGCTTATGGCACTCCAAAATACAATGACGTGTTTGTAAATATGCTAAAAGAAATTTTTACAAATTATGGCCCTATCTGGGAACTTTGGTGGGATGGTGCCAATGGCGAAGGCCCGAATGGCAAAAAGCAGGTGTATGATTTTGCACGTTTTGAAAAAGTGGTAAGAAAGCTTTCACCAAACACCATAATTTTTAGCGATATCGGCCCTGATACACGCTGGTGCGGCAATGAACAAGGGTTTGCAGGAAAAACAAACTGGGATTTACTGGATACCGCTGGCTTTGAAAGAGGAGCAGGAGCGCCATCAACTGATACATTAAACCAGGGAAATGTATGGGGGAAAAACTTTATTCCCGCTGAATGTGATGTGAGCATCCGGCCCGGATGGTTTTATCATAAAAAAGAAGATTCATTGGTAAAAACACCGCAGCAGCTTCTTGAAATTTATTTAAAAAGTGTAGGGCGTGGAGCAAATTTAATTTTGAATGTCCCTCCGGATGAGAGAGGATTGATTAGTAAATATGATTCAACTTCATTACTTGATTTTAAAAAATTAAGAGATGGAAGCTTTTCGGATAATCTTTCAAAAAAAGGAGAAATATTTTTTATAAATAAAAAGACAAAAGTGGTTACCAAAAAAATAGATGATAACAACAATAAAACTTTTGAAACCATTGCTGCTCCTGATTTTGAGACGCTAGAAATCGAATTTAAAATTGCACAAAAAACGAATTGTATTGTACTTCAGGAGAATTTAAAAGAAGGCCAGCAATGTGCAAAATTTTCAATTCAATTACTTGATAAAAACAAGCATGTTTTAAAAGAGATTAATGGGACTACCATTGGTCATAAACGCATCCTGACATTTCCTGAAACAGAAGCAAATTTTATTTTGCTTTCTATTCAATCACAAAAAGAGCCCACAAGAATTGCGGAAATGGGAGCTTATTTGATTGATGAAAAAATGGTTGACACCAAATGAAGTGATTGTTGTCTGAACAAATTCTGAGGATTGTTTTTCAAAAAGATTCGTGTGCTTTTATTTTCGTAGTAAACCAGCAAATAAAGCGATTTTCATTTTTCCTGAAAATGGGACGAGAAGTTATCATTAGAAATGTGATTCTGTTTTCCATTAAATTTAATAATGCCTAAAATTTATCAATATCTTAATTATCATGATGTATTCACAGAGATTTGATGGAGCTGTAATTATGCTTGCCCACTCTTTTTTTGGGATTTCTTACAAAGAACTACCGGATGTTCGTTTCTGTAAAAGGAAGTAAGAAAACGCTTTTTTTCTTCGTTTGCTTTAAAGAATCTTTTGTAAACATTTCTTTCGTCATACTTTCTTCACTTTTTATAAACGGTAAAATTTCCGCTTCCGCTTCAAAATTTTTATTGGATTTCATGCTACCTTGCGCCCCGAATGAACGTTCAATCGGAAATAAGAGATAAAAGAAAAGCAATTTTAGACACAACATTGGATCTTATCCGCCAGTATGGATTGCAGGGAACACCCATAAGTTTGATTGCCAAAAATGCCAATGTAGCCTCCGGAACCATTTACCATTATTTTGAAAATAAAGAAGCCATTATCAGTGAGCTTTATAATATGATTCGCAAAGAAATGCTTGCTGCGATGTTTACTTATGAAATCAAAGAAAAAGATTTCCGGTCACAATTTTTTAGCGGATGGATAAATCTTTGCCGGTATTTTATTTCGCATCCGGGAAGCCTGATTTTTATTCAACAGCATAACAGCGCACCGGTTTTAATAAAGAAAAAGAAAAATAATAAAATACCGGTTGACAAGTTTAGTGAGTTTTTTCAGTCGGGAATGGACGATGGCTATCTGAAAAAAATGGAATATAATTTGTTGGCGACTGTCGTCTTTGGTGCAATCATCGCCACAGCCAAATATCATATCAGCGGGCGTTTTGATTATACAGATGGAGATTTTTGCAAAATAGCGGCTATCATCTGGGATGGAATTAAATTACAATGAATAAAAGGGAAAGAATGCTTTATCAAAATCTAAAAAAGAAAATAAGAAGGAATAAAACGCTGTTGATATTGGTTATAATATTATTTTCAAGCGGCATTTTGCATGCACAAACAAATGATTCATTGCCCACTCTTCAGGAAGCAACCCTGCAAAATTGCATTCAATATGCCATTCAACATAATCCGGATATACAAAATGCAAGAATTAACCAGGATATTACTGAAACCATTATCAAAAGCAAATTGGCAGAATGGTATCCGCAACTGGGGTTTTCTTATAATCTTCAGCATAATTTTCAATTGCCTGCTGTAAATTTTAATGGAAATATTACTCATACAGGAACAGATAATACTTCCGGTGCAAATTTGGGAGTGACACAAAATATTTTTAACCGTGATGTATTACTTGCTTCACGCACTGCAAAAGATGTCCGGCTTTCTGCAAGTGAAAATACCAAAGAGCAAAAAATAAATCTTGCTGTGGAAGTAAGCAAAGCCTTTTATGATTTAATCCTGACTGTTCAACAACTGAGAGTAGTGGAACAGGATATTGTGCGTACCAACCAAAGTTTAAAAGATGCATATTATCAATACCAGGCCGGCATTGTAGATAAAACAGATTATAAACGAGCCACCATTGCCCTGAACAATGCAAAAGCGCAACAAAAATCAACTGAAGAATCTTTGATAGCAAAAAAAACCGCCCTCAAAGCGCTGATGGGGTATCCTGTCGCAAAAGATATTGACCTGGTATATGATACAACGCAAATGGAAAAAGAAATTTACCTGGATACTTTGCAAAATGTTGATTACAATAACCGTATTGAAATTCAGCAGTTACAAACACAACAAAAACTTCAGCAGTACAATCTCCAATATTATAAATGGAGCTTTTTACCTGATGTGTATGCATATGGAAATTATAATCTGAATTATTTAAATAGTCAATTTTCAAAGCTTTATAGCCAAAGCTATCCCAACTCTTATGCGGGAATTACACTTTCAATTCCGATTTTCCAGGGTGGCTTAAGATTGCAGCAAATAAAGCAGGCGCAATTTCAGATTACCCAGGCAAACAACAATATCCGGAGTTATGAAAACACGATCAATACTCAATACCAAAATGCTTTAACCTCTTATAAAAGCAATTTGTACAACTATTATAGCCTGAAAGAGAACCTGTCCTTGGCAAGTGAAGTATATGATGTGATTCAATTACAATACCGTTCGGGGGTTAAGGCATATTTAGATGTAATTACAGCGGAGTCGGATTTACGGACCGCACAAATTAATTATTACAATGCCCTTTACCAGGTTTTATCCAGCAAAATAGATGTGGCACAAGCATTAGGAACTATAAATTATTAAATAAAAATCAGCATTAAATTTTACCAACATATATTTTACATTTTAGCAGCGGTTTTAATATTCTCTTCCTGCGCAGATAAAAAAAATCAACAGAAACAACAAGGGCCTCCTCCGGCAGTTCCGGTTACCGTTGGCACAGTTACTTCTACCAATGCGGTTTATTATGACCAGTACCCTGGAACTATCAATGCGCTCGACCAGATTAATTTGACCTCACAGGTGAGTGGTTATATTACAGGGATTTATTTTAAAGACGGACAAAATGTAAAAAAAGGCCAGCTTCTTTATACTATAGATGCCCAGATTTATAAAGCCAATTATCAGCAGGCAGTTGCGAACCTGCAGGTGCAGGAAGCTAACCTGGTAAAAGCTCAGAAAGATGCAGACAGATATAACGAACTGGAGCAACATGATGCGATTGCAAAACAACAGGTAGATTACGCAAATGCCACCCTTGATGCCACTAAAAAGCAGGTAGCAGCGGCACAGGCAAATGTAGCCAGTCTGCATTCCAATGTTCAATTTTCAAATATTTTTGCTCCTTTTACTGGTTCGATAGGTATTTCGCAGGTAAAAAAAGGCACCGCTGTTGTAGCAGGGCAAACCATTTTAAATACCGTATCAACAGATAATCCGATCGCAGTCGATTTTACAGTTGACCAAAAAGACATTTATCGTTTTACTGAGCTCCAACAAAGTAAAAAAAATGTTGCTGATTCTACTTTTACGATTGCTTTTGGAGACGAGATTTATCCATATCCAGGAAATATCAGTGTAATCGACCGGGCAGTGGATCCTCAAACCGGTACAATAAAAGTCCGGCTCACTTTTCCAAATGGCAAAGAAATGTTGAAGCCGGGAATGAATACTACAGTAAGGGTAAAAAATACTGCATCCAAAAATGCAACCATTATTCCCTATATCGCAGTAACCGAGCAATTAGGAGAGTTTTATGTATATCTTTTAGGCGATAGTTCGAAAGTAACGCAGCAAAAAATTCAATTAGGCACCCAGATAGGAGACAGCGTTATTGTAAAAAGCGGCTTGAATGACGGGCAAAAGATTGTGGTAAAAGGAGTGCAGAATTTGCACGAAGGAACCGTGGTGAAGGCAGTGGAAAATATGTAGAATTTAGGATTAGGATTTGTGGATTTAGGATTTAAAATTTAAAATTTAAAATTTT
>JBQCFO010000459.1:0-8243 GCA_051959055.1 Ginsengibacter sp.
CTGCTGCAAGTCCCGTCGCTGTTGCGGCTGTTCCACCGGAAGGCGCCCATGAATAAGTATATGGTGCGGCTCCTCCTGAAACATTCACGCTGGCGACACCATTCGTACCGCCATTGCAGAATATATTGGTCTGGCTTGTTGTAGCCGTCATTCCGGGAGCCGGTTCGTCAATGGTAAAACTTTTCGTAATTGAACAACCTATATGATCGGTGATGGTGCACGTATAGGTTCCCGCCCTCAGGCCGGTTGCCGTTGCTGCTGTTCCGCCAGATGGTGACCACGAATAAGTATAAGGAGTAATTCCGCCAGCAGGAGAAACTGAAGCGGAACCGTTGCTTCCTCCGTTTGAGGTTACATTATTTTGGCTGGTTGTGGCAGTAATATTGGAAACAGTGAGCGTTGCGCCATTGGATGTTGCCTGTGGATTTGTTGCTCCTGTTGCAATACAGCGATACAGGTATCCGCTCATGGAGGCAGTCACTCCGCTAACCGTTAAAGTGCGGGTAGTAGCATTGGAATAAACGCCTCCGTTACTAATATTCCCATAGCCGCTTCCTGTATTGACCTGCCATTGATAGGAAGTGGCATCGTTGGCTGTTATGGAAAAGGTGGTATTATTGTTCAGGCAAACGGTTCTGTTGGGAGGGTTGCCGGTAATAACCGGTGCAGGCACTGCAGCAGGTCCTACGATAAGCTCATCCAGGTTCAGATTGATAAGGCCTGTAAAATTAAGATTAACAGAAGTTACAGCGACACCCGAAGATTTACTTAATGTAACTGTTGTATTAGCGCCATAAGTTTCTTCTGCTGTTGTCGAACCAGTATAAGTAACTTTTAAATAAGGTGGTGGGTAATACGGCAGAGTGGTCGAATTTGTATATTTTAACCAAACTCCATAAAAGTTGAAAGGTTTCGAGTCTTTTCTCTTTATTGTCACATTTGTTGTTGCAGCGGTTGAATAAGCAATATTTGAAGTATTTCCATAACCTCCGTTGCCGACAAATGCCCATCCGCCATTACCACCATTCTCAAGCTGGTAAACCACTCCGTCAATTGTTACCTCTGCGATTTGCTTCCATGAAGGAACGCCTGGCCAATCAATCAATGTGGGAGCCGTAGTAAAATGTTCTGTAGTTTGAGCGGAACCCGCTCCCTGAAGGCAAAATAACAGTAAAATAAAAAAAGTAATTTTCTTGTAAATCGAACTCATACTTGGTTTTTTGGTGAATATTGAGTTTAGCATTTTAATTTGCCCCGGACTCTCTTCCGGAAGGCCAGTTAGTTTTTGCCCTTTCATTGTCATGGATTTGTATTTTTTTAACCCAAAACGTGCACCTTTTCCTTTTATTTTATATGTGTAAAAAATTCTTTTTAACGGTTAAAAATGAAAAATATGCAGACCCCGCTTCTTTTGAAAAGTGTTAATTTTTTAAAAAAAAATAACGAATTGCATGCAGGATTGTAAGTTGCAATTCTTCAATTCTTCTACGATCAGCGTGGATTTATTTCCAACTAAAAAAGCGAAAGAATAATGATTTGTATATTCAGAACGAATTGGAGATGGGATTGTATACCCGAAGCCGGTGGGGATATCTTTAAAGATGAAAGACCAGTTCTCTAAGCCGATGAAATGGTACCTGGCGGTAATGATGATACAAATTCACTGAAAGCCATTTCTCCCTTTGCCATCATTTGTTTCATTTCATTAGGATCAAATATCAAACCACCGGGGCCGCCGGCAAGCGGCTCCTTTGGCCGTATCTTGAATATTTTTATTGGTTCTTTGTTTTGAAAAATATTAGAACCGGCTACCGTGAAGTATTTATCAATAGTAGCCCCGGGCACACCTGCAGCACGCATTTGAGTTTTTACCTCAGCAATATATTGCAAAGCTGAGGCATATTGATCAGTTATAGCAACATCGGTGTTTCCTACATCAGTGGTTAAGATATCCACTGTTTCTCCTAAGATTTCAATAAGATTTTCAAACGTAGTTTGCTGAATACCCTGGATTTCTGGGGATAATAAAATGGCAAATATTTCTGTAGCTCCGGCATCTATTGCCATTTGTACTCCAATATATTTTAATACTCCTCCATCAACATACTGGTAGTTTGGGTTTGCAGCACCGGGAACATCACGGCCAATCTGAATCGGTGGCATGAAAACAGGCTCACAGGAGGATCCAAGAACCGCCCTGCGGTAATGATTGGCGTTAATTGTCTGCACTACAGTGTAACCTGTGGGACTGATAGAAGAACCATCATTTGTAAAAACATTTAGTTGTTCTGTTTGTAAACATACTGCTGTAATAAATACCTTTTTTCCCGAAGCGAGCAACTGGGCATAGTTAGCATCCGGATAATTTTTCTGAATCAAATTCCAGGCAGGTGTTACGTCATACAAAGAAGTATCGTTAAGCTTGTCAACAATATTGCCTTCAATAAAAAGATCAGCATTTGAGATAGAAGTATAGATAGTTACCAGTTGATCTATCTTGTTTAAGGAAGCCAGGGAAACGATGAGCGAACCTGCACTTGTGCCAACGTAGATATCAAAATTTAAGTTGGGATAGGTTTCCTGCATCTTCTTTAAAACACCTACGGCAAAAGCTCCCTTGGAACCTCCGCCACTGATAACCAAAGCTCTTTTCATAATTTTTTAGATAGATGGGGTTTTATGTTTTTTTGAAATACGTATTCCTACCTCACTTTGAAACCACCAGTTGTTGAGCATATAATCTCTGTGTGCCGTAATACCAAAAGTAATCAGGTTTCCGGCGTCCAGGATGATACCACCACCTAAAAGTCGCTGCTGACCTGTGCCCCAGAGGTGGTCAATAATAAGGTTGACGTTAGCAAGTGACCCAACACGAGCGTTCTGCAACTTTGCATTGAATGTTTTTATTTTAACTGATAAAGAAGGGCCGAATTCTCCCTGGAGTTTTTTATTGCCATAAAAACCACCCAAAATAGCGCCTGCCCTTAAAAAGTGCTGCACGACAGTTACCTGAGGTGTCAATTGTAAACCGCCTACATATAAATCTGGCTTTGATGTAAAATCTGTGATCATTCCACTATGCAACTTTCCATACATAATAAATCCTTTTGGAAATTCCGTATCCGTTTGTGCATCGCAAAATCCTACAGAACCAATTAATAAAAGTGTGAACCAATATTTTTTAACCGACAAAAGTATTCTCCTCATATAAATAGCACTGAGACATAAAAATACTTCTTATAATTATATGATTCTCAAAAATGATTCTCATACTCAGGAACCGTCCCCCTTGACGGCAATGAGTGATTGTTGTTGGCAGGGACACCAACAGCAGGAGGAGTCCAAATTTTGACATCAGCATAACATTCACATCTTTTCAAAAAGTGTCACCTCTGAAAATAAATCTTTACATTTATACCCAAATTATTTTGAATGCGCCTATCCTTTTTAGTAATCACACTTTTCTTTTATGTTGCAGCAAAGTCACAAACGATTTTATCTAGCCGCATGGGAATTACTCAGCAGAATGAGGCTCCTTTAAACAGTCACCCTTTACACGACAGCCTTTCCTCGTCAAAATGGTTTTTCACCAGTTATCGTGGCTTATCTACCAGTATTTCATTTTTTAAAGGCGGCAATGCATCAGTTTTTTCTGCTCCAATGGGATTGCAACTGAACAGGAGGCTAAATAATAATTTGTATGCTTTTGCCAATGTAAGTATCTCTCCGTCTTATGTCAGTATGAATTCTTCTTATCTCACCAGTTTAAATAAAAATTTTACCAACAGTCCTTTTAATCAAAATAATTTCGGATTATATCCTGCGGCTTCTTTGGGGCTTATGTATATCAATGATGCAAAAACCTTTTCTATTTCCGGCAGCATCAGTGCAGAAAAAAGCATGTATCCGGTGGTTCCTTATTTTCCGGTAAATCACACAACACATAGCCCTGTTTTCCTGAATGGCAGGTGATGGAGATTTCAGTATAAAGCATTTAGGATTTGCCAGTCAACGAATAAATACAATTCCTGCAGACCAATTATATTATCATCTTACAGAAATCACAAAACCACAATATTTCTTCTTTTGCTGAAATACTTTGGAATAAAGGCAGGAAAATAAGATGGTAAACGGTTAATTGGCACTGTTGAACATTGAAATACAGCGATGTTTTCCTCATTTGCAAACTAAAAACGATTTAATTTAATAGAATAATAAACTATGGCCGCAAATTGCCGTGAATCGTTGTATGAATTTTTTAAGCCTGAAAGACTGATAGGATTATAGAAATATTGATTTCGAATATTTTAAAAATCCTGAAGGGATGACACTTCACCCCTGCCCGTTTGGTCAGGCGGCCTTTCAGGGCTTCATCCCCCCGGATTTAAAAAGCTGCTGTTCATTTCGTTTCAAATGCATTTGCCTGGTATAATCATGCGGCCTTTCTTTATTATCCTTTAATTCAAAATAACTATTTTGTGGCTTTCTATAAAATTGTTTGCTTTTACTTTTATCACATAAACCCCATTTGGCAAAGAAGGCAGATTCACTTTTACTGCCGATGCCGGGTTTATCTCAATCGCTGGTAAAACCAGAATCAACCGGCCAAAAACATCATATAGCCAAAGGTTAGAAACAATTTGGATATCTCCTGTATATTTCAACCAGACTGAATTAATAGCAGGATTTGGATAAATAAGAAATAGGGAAGTTGCGTTGTTTGTAAGGATAACTGAATCCACATTTCCAGGATCTTTTTTATCAGACCACAAAAAAGTAGATGTCGTATTGGTAACTATTGGCAAGTTATAATCGAAATAAATGCTTGCCTGGTTATGAATGTAAGAACCGGAGATTTTATTTTTGATAGCTTTTACCCGATACATAATATAACCATGACTCGAAGGTTCGGATGAATTACTATCTGGTAAATTAATATTGTTGAAATTCCATTGAATGATATTGCCTTTTATGTTTACCGTGTAAGGATGGCTTGATTTTAATATTTCCAGTGTTACGGCGTTCAAATTTTTATCCAATGTATCTCTTACTACTACGTTAAAGGCTGTGTCATTTACAGTATTTTGAAAACGGACGATGTAATTCAGAAACTCTCCGTTTATCGCTTTTGAATAGGCCAGATTCCCGTTATGGTTTTCCTCTTTATCATTAGGGTCAAAAGAACCGGTTAATGTTTGTATGATTTCAGAATAATTGTCGGTAGTGTCCGCATCATTTTTTAAGGGTGCGATAAAATAAGATTTGACCGTGTCACCTATTTGAACAACTGGAGGTGGGACAACGGCAAGATTGACATAAAATCTCAAAGTATCGGTGGGCTTCAGATTCGTATAATTCCAGATAACAGAATCTGTGGTAACCTTAAAAGGTGCAGGTGATGCATTTTGGAAAATCAGTGAAGAATCTTTAATAAAGTACAATTGCTGATTGGTTACTGTATCTCCACTTTTATTAGCTAATAAAACCTGGTATGCTGTTGCAAATCCTGGTCTCGACCGCGTGAGAGGAAATGCCGCAATACTTAAGTCTGATATTCCTTTTTTCAACTGCACAGCAAAATTGACCGTGTCGGTATTAAAATAATTAGAGAAAACGGAAGATTTTGCGGCAGGCAGTATGTTATATACGGAATCGTTGGTGTTTAATTGTGTGGTATATTTCAAACCGAAAACCTTATGACGAAAAGTGCCGCTATTGTTATAAGTACTAACACTCTCCGGTTGTCCGTCTGAATGAAACACGCCTCTTTTATAAAAAGGCTCATTGGCTTCTTTTATTCCATTTTTATTGTAGTCATAAAAAGCATACCCCTGAATGGTATTAAAATTATCGAGCTTAAAAAGCCAGATTTCTTTATCATTTAATACGTTGGGATCATCATGGAAACCTTCTACTTGTCCGCCTGATTCCGATTCGGTTGTAGCAAGTATAATTGGAAAGATATGACCATCGGTGGAATCCATCAGCATATCAACGCCATAATCATTTTTGGGTCCGCCATAGAAGGCATAGCTACTTGTTTTATTCAGATTATAATCCAATTGAAAACCGATTATATCATTTGCACCCCTGTTGCCCGAAAATCCGTTGAGATAGGAATTGCTGGAACCAAGTACATAAACACCATTCTGATAAAGCGCCATTTTTACAGGAATGTCGGTATAATAGTCGCCGTAGGACTGTGTTTTAAGAATATTCCCAACCGTATCAATTTTTAGAAACCACATATCCGCCTGGCAAGTTCCTCCCTGGATGCAATGATTAAGGCCTCCTTCCAGATCAGGAGACGTGGAGTTACCAGCAACAATGTAGCTGTGATCAGGCAGTTTGACAATGTCATTTACATAATCCTGTCCGGTACCTCCATACACTTTAGACCAGATCATGTTCCCGCCTAAATCAATCTTTGCAATGTAAAAATCACGGGTTGCATTTCCATAAGACTGTACGGAATCGTATGTTCCACCGATGATATATTGTCCGTCAATACTATTATTAATCGTGGAGAAAACCAGCGATGGATTCGCCAATGGATTTGAGTGATACGTTTTTTCCCATTTCAACTGCCCGTTTGGGTTTAAGGTTACCAGCCACCCGCGATAAGCACTGTACCGGTATTCATTGTTGTATCCGCAAATAGTTATCGTTCCGTCCGGATTTTCAAGAGCCTTCGTGAAACTCTCGATTACTCCCGGGTTGGGATGTTGATAAAGCCATAAAAAATTTCCCGATTTATCGAATTTAATTACCCATGAATAAGCGCCAATTATTACAATTCCGCTATCTTTGGTTTGAAGTATAGCCGCCGCTTTTCCATCAATACCAGGATATACACCACCATGGATTTTCTTTTGCCAGATGATGTTCCGGTTGGAATCCAATTTTGCCACCCATCCATAATAATCATAAGAAATGTTATTATCATCAACGTCACCACCCAAAGATTGATAGTTATAACTTACGATGGCATAACCTTTATCGTAGGTTTTTACAAATCCTACAGCATAATCCTGGCCACCCAGTCCGCCCAATGTTCTTTGCCAATATGGCTGTGGCAATTGTTGTGAAAAAAGATTTACAGAAACAAGCAGAAGCAGGGCCAGCAATGGCTTTTTTAGTAGTGGCATATATTTTTTTTACAGAGATCTATTTTAATAAAAACACATTTCCGAAGTTTTTAAAAACATAAAACGCATAGAAGAGGTGCTAAAGTATTAAAAGTATTTAAATCAGTAAAGGTTTACAATAAATTAAGTAACCAAAGCCAGATAAAGTCGGGTAGAAAAAACTGATTCTGTTTTGAAAGGATTAAAACTTGAAAATTATTTTCAAAATACATTTATTGGCCCGAAATAAATTGTTCTTTCATCTTCATCTAATAATATCAATTCCAACAATTCGCTTACCGAATGCTTTTCAAAGTTTCGAACGATCTTGATAATCTCATCTTTTGTTGTTTGAGAAATCTTTGAGAAGTGTAACCGGGAGAATCACGAAAATTAAAATGAAGTATAACGGCCATACACACACGAAATAAGCAAGGGATAAATGAAATTTCATCTTCAGAAAATCTATTATTTTTACAAAAAAAAATAAAAAAATACTGGCTGTTCTTTCCTCTACTGTTATTAAGCGCAACCTTTGTATTAAATCACTATTTGGACATTCCTGATTTTGTAGTTGGATCGCTCCAGGGCTTTGCTTTTGGGATTCTGATTGTAATTATTGTAAAAATTGCAAGAAAACAAAAAGCATCATAACTTAATCATGAGCAAATCTAAGATGTAACAGTATCGTACACACTTAATTTACAAATTTAGTCCACCGGAAACTTCAATTCTCTGGCCACTGATCCAACCGCCATCTTCGCTGCACAAAAAAGCAATTACTCCGCCGATATCCTTTGCCAGTCCTACCCTACCTAAAGCTG
This sequence comes from Ginsengibacter sp., assembly GCA_051959055.1. Lineage (GTDB taxonomy): Bacteria > Bacteroidota > Bacteroidia > Chitinophagales > Chitinophagaceae > Ginsengibacter. The sequence continues at coordinate 7,952 of JBQCFO010000459.1, forward strand.
CGCGGCCTGCCAACATTTTTTTCCGTTCAGGATTATCACGATTACCGCCGCTATTAAAGTCAGTTTCTACCGGCCCCGGAGCGACCACATTGGCGGTAATTCCCCTGCTGCCAACTTCTTTGGCAAGATACCGAGTGAATGTTTCAATCGCACCTTTCATAGAAGCATAAATGGAATATCCGGGCACAGAAAATTTGGTAGTTCCTGAAGAAATATTGACGATCCTTCCATGATCATTCATCAACGGTAAAAGTTTCTGCGTCAAAAAATAAACACTTTTAAAATGAATATT
>JBQCFO010000460.1:0-3985 GCA_051959055.1 Ginsengibacter sp.
TGAGGCAACGGTAACGATAGAAAATATTCACCAGCATTTTGAAAAGGGCAAACCAAAGCCCAGGGCCATACTGGATGCTTTACTGGAAATCTCGATTCCAAAATTGTTGATATTGCTGTGTATTCTGTCGGTGCTTATTCCGTCATTTATTATGACAGGCATTCCAAAAGATATGTTCCTCCCGCTTTCCCTTGCAGTAGGTTTTGCCATGATTGCTTCTTTTATTTTCTCGCAAACTTTTGTGCCGGTAATAGCCAATTGGTTGATGAAGATTAAAATACATAAGCCGCATTTTGATGCGCGCGGAAGGCATCAACTTTCCCGTTTTGAGAAATTTAAAAAGAGGTACCTGGCTATTGGCCGTTCATTCCAAAAAATTCCGGGAAGGATATTAATTATCTATGGCGCTGTGGTAATTTTATTAATTGTCATCGGCGCTTCATTTATTGGAACCGATATAATGCCCGAAGGAAAATCCGGCGACCTGCAGGTGCGTATTATCGCCCCGCAGGGAACACGCCTTGAAAAAACTGAGAAATATCTTCACGACGTTACTGATATTATTTCGAAAGAAGCGGGCAATAATGGCATTTTGATTTCATCGGCCTTTGTAGGCACGCAGCCTTCAGGAACGGCCATCAATCCTATCTTTCTTTTCACCAGCGGCTCTCATGAAGCGGTGCTCCAGGTTTCTATTGATAAAAATGTGCTGAATCAATCCATTGAACAGCTTAAGGAAAATGTGCGCCATGATGTGAAGCAATTATACCCCGAATTAGAGATTTCATTTGAGCCTATGGAAATGGTAGAAAAAATTATGAGCCAGGGAACCAATACGCCTGTGCAGATAAGAGTGGCTTCCCGTCAATTGGCACAGGCTGAAAAGTATGCTGAAAAAATTGAAACGGAATTGAAGAAAGATTCGTTTCTGAGGGACATCAGGATTGAAGAACCACTTCATTACCCGACTTTGCAAATTGATGTTGACCGCGAACGCGCTGCGCAATTTGGTCTCACGATGCAGGATGTTTCGCAGGCTATTACTATGGCTACTTCTTCCACCCGGTTTGTAAAAAAAACACTTTGGAGAGACCCAAAATCGGGGCTGGTTTTCCAGGTTCAGTTGCAGGTTCCAGAGTCAGGCATGCAAACAGTTTCTGATTTAAAAATGCTTTCACTAAAGCCCGGTAATGCCCGGCCAATCCTTGATGATGTAGCTAAACTTTCTTTTGCTGAAGAACCGGGTCAGGTAAACAGGCAAGGGCCAAACAGGTATGTTACCATTGCGGCTAATTTGCATCACAAAGATTTAGGCACAGCTTCAAACGCAGTATCAAAAGCCATTGCCGATGCAGGAGTAAAACCAAAGGGAACTATCGTATCTGTTGAAGGCCAGCTTCAGTTATTAACCGAAACTTTAAGCGGATTACAAAGCGGGCTTTTTATTGCCATTGTCGTTATCTTTTTAATGCTGGCAGCTTACTACCAATCGTTTGGTTTGTCATTGATGATATTGGCTGTTGTTCCCGCCGTGGTTGCCGGAAGCCTGCTATCGCTTTTATTTTTTGGAAGCACGCTAAATCTTCAATCTTACATGGGCATCATCATGTCGGTGGGCGTATCAGTATCAAACGCTTTTTTAATGGTAGACCATGCTGAAAGAAGCCGGTTTATAAAAGGGATTAATGTAAAAGTTTCGGCCATACTTGCAGCTTCTTCCAGGATGAGGCCAATAATAATGACTACACTTGCAATGATTGCCGGCATGATTCCAATGGCATCGGGCATGGGCGAGGGCGGCGAGCTGGTAGCGCCTTTAGGCCAGGCGGTTATTGGCGGACTTATCATGTCAACGTTGACTACACTTTTTGTACTTCCTCATTTGTTTATTTTGATGCGTAAAAAAGCAAGGCTTCAAGGCGTTTCTCTTGACCCCGATGACCCATCGAGCCGGTTTGCAAATGAGACAATAATTCTTTCTAATCACAAAACTAAAATCAAAGTATAATGCGAAACTTCATTTATCCTCTTTTGATAATTTCAATCATTGTTTTACAGAGCTGCTATAGCAAAAAAAAGAGCACGGAAGAAACCGGAGCCAAAAAAGAAGTTGCCATACCATCTTTTAAGGTGGCAACTGTTGTGTCGCAGCAGCCAGATTTTTCAATTACATTGCCAGGGGAATTGCTTCCTCACGAGCAGGTAAATATTTATCCTAAGGTTAAAGGGTTTATTAAAAAGTTGTATGTAGACCGTGGCACCCAGGTAGTAAAAGGACAAATACTCGCAATTCTTGAAGCTCCGGAAGTTGGTGAGCAATATGCTGCCAGCCAGTCATCTACAAACGCTTCCTATCAAAAATATCTTTTCAGCAGGCAAACTTATCAACGGTTAAAAGAAGCGTCACAAAAAAACGGCGCCGTTGCTACTATAGAATTAGAAAGAGCTTACGCACAATTATTGGGAGATAGTGCGGCTTACAAAAGCAATCTTGCTTCGTCCTCTGCATCCGGGCAAATGAATAAATACTTAAGAATAACGGCGCCATTCAGCGGTAGCATTACCGGCAGGTTTTTTTCCGAAGGCGCTCTGGTTGGTGATAATGCAGGAAAAAGTGAGCCTTTGTTTCAATTATCGCAACAAAATAATTTGAGACTAACGGTTGGCATACCCGAAAAAGAAGCCCATTCTTTACCGGTGGGAACGAAGGCTACTTTTAACGTAGTTGATTTTCCAGGCAAAACCTTTACGGCAACTTTATCCAGGAACAGTGGCGCCTTAGATGTTGCCTCGCGTTCCGTTATTGCAGAGTTTGATATTCAAAATCCAGATGGACAACTGCGCGCGGGACAATATGCTAAAGTAGTGATTCAGTTAAAAAGAGCACATCCTACTTTATGGGTTCCGGCAACGAGTGTGGTGCAGGCTCAGTCAGGGGTTTTTGTAATAAAATCGGAAGAAAATATCACGAAGCGTGTAGCTGTTCAAATCACCGGAAATAAAGATAGTCTGATGGAAGTTTTTGGAGGTTTGAAAATGGGAGATACGATTTTACAAAAAGGAAATGAAGAAATTAAAGAAGGAACAAAAATTTCATTTAAATAAGATAATTATGAATTTGAAAAATCTGCTTGAAAAAGCAAAGAAAAAATGGATAAGCATTCTATTTTATGGGTTGCTTGCCTTTGTTATTATAAGTCCTACGGCTAAATCATGGTTTCTCCGCCAGGTAGTTTCAACCGGATTACTGAAGGCTAATATTGAAAAAGCCGCGCCGGATAATAGTTTGCAGCAAGCACCTACCTTTTTATTTACGGATGTAGCTGGCAAAACAGTTTCTACAGAGGATTTAAAAGGGAAAGTAGTGTTCATTAATTTCTGGGCCTCCTGGTGCCCGCCGTGCCGTGCAGAGATGCCTGATTTGGGAAAATTATATGAAAAACTAAAGGACGATAACCGGTTTGTTTTCCTGTTTATGAATGAAGACCAGGACAGGAATGCAGGCCTGCGATATCTGGATGAGAATCATTTTAGCATGCCTTTTTATGTTCGCGCCGGTGATATCTCAAATGAAATTTTTAGTGGTTCATTGCCCACGACCGTTGTTTTAGATAAGGAAGGAAAAATAATGTTGAAACATGAAGGAATGGCAAAGTACAATAGCGAGAGCTTTTTACGGCAACTAAGAGGACTTTTATAAACAAAAACATTTACAAATCATCAAAAAACATAAGAACCATGAAATTCGATTTAATTGCATTTATCAGTCTAACGTTTATCCTTTTTACAGGATGCAATAATTCATCACCGGACATTGATCCAACTTTAATTAAAGACACACAAGCACTACAAACTAATTTTAAACCTGCCTATCCTTCCATCCCTTCATTCCAGATAATGGATGTGGAAGGCCATACATTGAATCTGGCAGATTTAAAGGGAAAAAAAGTTTTAGTAAATCTATGGGCTACGTGGTGCCCCCCTT
>JBQCFO010000461.1:0-6651 GCA_051959055.1 Ginsengibacter sp.
AAATGGAAGTTCTTTTCAAAGTGATTTTAAATAATAAGCCGTTCGATACATTCAAGCTTATTAAAGTTATTTTACCGTTTTCTCACCACCAAATAAATTGGAAAGATTGATACTATTTGATTATTAATTGATTTTTATTGATTAACAGGAGTAAAGTATGCTGCCTACATTTGATTACTCAAATTTTCGGTACTGTTTTATAAATATTCTTAATTCCTTAAACCAGACTATATGTGCAAATTTTTATACTCAAAAAGCATCCTGATGGCAAAAACAGGAAAAGTTATTGGCATAATAGTTATTGCTTTCCTAATCTCCCCAGCCGCATCTTTTGCAGTGCCATTGCCTGTTGGCAACAAACTGTTTGAAAATGTTGGAACAGAAACTTTTACTAATCAAACGATCCTTATTTCAGGTAAAGTAACCGATGAAGGCGGACAGCCATTATCCGGTGTTAGTATTTATGAAAAAGGAACTAACAATGGCACTACTACTGATTCACAGGGGAATTTTGAATTAAATGTCCGGTCTTCCCAATCGGTGTTAGTCATTAGTTTTGTTGGCTATGCAATTCAAGAGCGGAAAGCAGAGCAGTCGCCGGTTTATGTTGTTTTGCAGAAAAACATCAGTTCATTAGATAGTGTGGTTGTAATTGGATATGGTACTCAAAAAAGAAGTGATCTTACCGGATCCGTTTCCTCTGTCAAAAGTGATGACATTGCTTCCTTACCGGTTCCGGATGTGGGACAGGCAATTGAGGGCAAAGCAGCGGGTGTACAAATTGTTTCTCCAGGAGCGCCGGGCAGTAATGTTACCATTAGAGTTCGTGGTGTTGGAACAGTAAATAGCAGTGATCCTCTTTTGGTGATTGATGGAGTGCCTACTGATATTCCTTTGAATACAATTAGCCCGGATGACATTGCCACAATAGATATTTTGAAAGATGCTTCGGCTGCTGCAATCTATGGCGCAAGAGGAGCAAATGGTGTAGTGATGATTACAACAAAAAAAGGTATATCAGGACAAAATCATCTTTCTTTCAATGCCTTTGCAGGAACTCAGAAAGCTACCAATGTGGTAAAGATGCTCGATGCCTCACAATTTGCGCTTCTAAATAATGAAATGTTGAAAAATAATAACCAGCCGGCTTATTCCGGTTATGCAAATCCTGATGCTTTGGGTAAGGGAACAGATTGGCTGGATCAGCTTTTCAGAAGTGCGCCCATTCAAAGTTATTCACTTGCCTATTCCGGCGGTTCTGAGAAATACAGCTACTATGTTTCTGCAGGTTATTTAAACCAGCAGGGCATTGTAATTAATACAGGCTATAAAAGATATTCAGTTCAATTCAACAGCAATGCGAAAGTACTTAAATGGCTAAAGTTTGGCAATACCCTTACTTTAAGTTATGATGAAAAACCAAGTGGGTCTTACGATATTCGTAATACCATGGCGGCTAATCCTACACTTCCTGTGTTTAATCCGGATGGCACTTATGCAGGACCGGTAGGGCAGCCGCAATGGGTAGGGGATGTGACCAATCCTGTTGCCAGGGCAAAACTTGTCGAAAACAATATCAATGGCTATAATATCCTCGGTTCTCTTTTTGCTGAAGTTACTCTTACAAAAGGATTAACTTTTAAATCCAGTGGCGGCATCCAGGCTCAATTTTGGGATAGCAGAACATGGTCGCCTAAGTATGATTATGAACCAATTCCTCAACCGAGCTCCTATTTATCGCAGCAGTATAATAAAAGCATTACACTTAACTGGGATAACTTTTTTACTTATGATGTGCGTTTTGCCCAATTGCATCATCTTACTGCAATACTTGGTACGAATGCACAGAATAATCAAACGAATTGGATCGGTGGAAATATCCAGGGTTTTGCCAGCGATGTAACCCAGCAATTGAATAATGGTACTACTAATCCAAATGTAAATGGCACCGGTTATGAATGGGCATTGGCTTCTTATTTTGGCAGAATTAATTACGATTTTGATAATAAATATTTGTTTACCGGCACGGTCAGAAGAGATGGTTCTTCAAGATTTGGAGAGAACAATAAATGGGGCACTTTTCCATCCGCCGCAGTTGCATGGAGGATTTCACAGGAAAAATTCCTGCAGAAAGTAAAATTTCTGGATGATCTCAAACTGCGTGCTGGCTATGGCGTTACGGGCAACCAGAATATTGGTAATTATTCTTTTGCTTCTTCGCTTACATCTGCAGTCTATGTCTTTAATGGGAATGTGGTACCTGCGGAAATAGCGATGGTAATGTCTAATCCAAATGTAAAATGGGAAACTGTGGAGCAATCAAATATTGGTATTGACGCCACAATGTTCAATCACAGGTTGACCTTTACTATTGATGCTTATTTGAAAAATACTTCAAATATGCTTGTGCCAATGCCTGTGCCAATTTCTACCGGATATTCTGATATTGTTGTTCCTTATATCAACACCGGAAAAGTGCAGAATACAGGAATTGAAATAAGTGTTTCTTCAAAAAATATTACGGGTATCTTTAAATGGAACACCAATTTGAATATATCCTTTAATAAAAATAAAGTGGTATCCCTTTATGAAAATGCACCCATGTACATTGGAAGTGGAATTGGTTTGAATGGAACTTTAGCAACAAATACAGTCGGTTATCCAATCAATGCATTCTATGGCTATGTAATGGATGGCATTTTTCAAAATCAAAAAGAAGTAGATCAATCTTCAGTGCAGGTTCCCGGGGCAGATCCATATAACCGTACTTCTCCCGGCGATGTCCGTTTTCGCGATCTGAATAATGATGGTGTTATTAATGACGCAGATCGTACTATTCTTGGCAACCCTAATCCACAATTTATTTATGCAATGTCGAATGATTTTAGTTACAAAGGTTTTGATTTGAATATCTTTTTGCAAGGTGTACAGGGCAACGATATTTTCAACGCGAACAATGTCTTTCAGGAAAGTATGGCAGTTGCACAAAATCAGACTACAAAGGTTTTGGGCAGATGGGAAGGAGATGGGACAAGTAATAATATTCCACGCGCTATTTTTAATGATCCGAATAATAATTCGAGGATTTCTTCCCGTTTTTTAGAAGATGGTTCGTACATGAGAATTAAAAATGTAACTCTTGGTTATACATTCCCCCATTCATTGCTGAACAATACTTTCCAGAAAGCAAGGATTTATCTTTCTGCCCAAAATCTATTCACATTTACCAAATATTCAGGATTTGATCCGGAAGTTCCGGCTAATGGCGTGGATTATAATATTTACCCGGTAACCCGAATTTTAAGTGTTGGAATAAATATTACTTTATAAAAAACTGACAAGATATGAAAGCAAATAAATTCATTATTACTTTTTTGGGGTTAGCTATTATTCTTGGAGGTTGTTCAAAGTCCTTTCTTGAAAAGGCACCTCCTGATTCAGTGAATACTTCTAACTTTTATAAAACTGCCGATGATGCTGTAGCTGCTATTAATGCCGCTTATCAGCCTTTGCAACGCCCTAAATTATATAACCTACGAATGTGGGCTACCGATATTATGGCGGGAAATAGTGAAGTAGGAGCCGGAGGCGGTACTGATGGAATAGAAACTAAAGACGAAGCCAACTTTGTTACTACAACAGATAATGCAGGTGTACTTGATCTTTATCGGGGACCCGCACCGGGAATTCTTGCATGCAATATTGTCCTGGAAAAGGTTCCCGCAATTCAGATGGATGAAAATCTTAAGAAACGAATACTTGGGGAAGCGCATTTTCTCCGTGGTCTTTATTATTTTATTCTGGTTCGGTTTTTTGGCGATGTTCCTTTAATTACTAAACCGCAAAACGTTGGTGAAGATCTTAAACCGGCGCGCACACCAAAAGCGGATGTATATAAACAAATTATTAGCGATCTTACAACTGCTATGGACACGCTTCCATCAAGAGAGAGTTATTCTGGCTCTGATGTTGGCCGTGCATCAAAAGGGGCAGCCACAGGGCTTTTGGCGAAAGTTTATCTTACTCTCGGTGATTATCAAAAAACAGTGGATTTGTGTAAGCAGGTAACTGCCTTGGGTTACAAATTGAATACTAATTATGCAGATAATTTTTCTGCTACCAATAAAAATACCGTTGAATCGCTTTTTGAAGTACAGTATAGTGGTGCTACCACTTATGGTTTCTTTGCTGATTTTAACCAGGCATCCTGGGTAAGTACCTTTACAGGACCGAGGAATTCTGATTTTGTTGGTGGCGCGTATGGCTGGAATCAGCCAACACAGGAATTTGTTGACTCCTATGAGAGTGGAGATAATAGAAAAGATGTGACGATTTTGTATGAAGGCGGACCTGCTTTTGATGGGAAAGATTACAAAGCGTCTTTTTCCGGAACCGGCTATAATCTGAGAAAATTCTTAGTGCCAAAATCAATCTCACCTGATTACAACACAAGTCCTGCTGATTTTATGGTCTTGCGCTATGCTGATGTTTTATTGATGGAAGCAGAGGCTTTAAATGAACTGGGCCAAATGGAAGCCGCTATTGTACCACTGAATCTGGTTCGTAAGAGAGCTGGCTTGGGTGATAAAAAAGCGAATCTTTCCAAAGATGCCATGAGAACGGCTATTCTTCATGAAAGACGTATGGAACTTGCTTTTGAAGGGCAGAGATGGTTTGACCTTATCAGGGTACAAAATGGACAGTATGGATTAGATTTTTTGCATTCAATCGGAAAAGTAAATGCGACACAAAAATTTCTGCTGCTGCCTATCCCGCAGGTTGAACGCGACGCTAACCCCAATCTTACACAAAATCCAGGATATTAATTATTGATAACCAGTAAACGAACTTTTATATGCAAATCTTATTTTCTCATTTTCAAAGCAAAAGCAGATTTATCCTCTATGGAGGATTAAGCATACTGCTATTGGGAATTATATCCTGTAAAAAAAACGGAATCGTCATTCCTTCAGCCGTTAATGCACCTTTAGCCATTAGCACATCCGATTCATCTCTTGTTTTAAATCAGATAAATCAGAATGCAACTGCCGTTACGTTTAACTGGACAACCGGAACCAATAATGGAACGAATTCCGCCATTGATTATACTTTTCAAATAGATAAGAAAGGAAATAATTTTGCGAATCCTGTTTCGATGGTTATGGGCAGGCAAGTTTATTCAATAAATTTTACTACTGGTCAGTTGAATGACAGTATGCTTAACCACTGGAATATTTCTCCGGGAACTGCTGTTGATCTGGAAGCAAGAATTATTGCAAAAGTTGCAGCAGATCCATCTTCTTCACAGATTTCAAATATCAAAGGAATTACGGTTACTCCCTATAAGCCGGTCTCAACCACACTTTATATTATTGGTGGCGCTACTACTACAGGTTGGGATAATTCCAAGTCTGAAGCTCTGAAAGCAGATCCCAAAACGCCTGGAGGTTTCATTTACCAAGGTACACTTTTGCCCGGTACTTTTAAATTTATTACCACACTTGGAAGCTTTTTGCCTTCGTATAATATGGGTTCGGATGGCAGTAAATTATTTTACAGAACATCAGATTCACAGCCTGATGATCAGTTTGCAATAAACGAAGCCAGCGTTTATAAAATCTCAGTTGATTTGATAAATTTAAAGGTCAAAATAGAAAAATTAGCTTCTTCACCCTATTCTAAATTATGGATTATCGGCGACGCGGTTCCCAAAGGTTGGAATATCAGCACTCCCGATTCGATGATAAGTAATCCTAACAATGCTTTTGTTTTCAAATACAATCAGGTACTTAAAGCAGGAGAATTTAAAATTCCGACCGCAGCTACCGGTGATTTCAGCGTTCCGTTTTATATGCCTTTAAGCAATCATCCCGACCTCACACAAGCTGGAGTTCAGTTAGTGCAAAGTGGTGGTGTTGATTACAAATGGAATATTACCAATCCGGGTCCATATAAAATCACCTTGAATCTTTTGGATATGTCTATTCACATTGTGCCGTTTCAACCTTATACTAAATTATGGATAGTAGGGGATGCCACACCAAATGGATGGAACATAGATAATCCAACAGTGATGACCGCGACAAGTGACCCCAATGTATTTACGTATACAGGGCATTTGAATGCAGGTGAATTTAAGTTTCCGGTGGCGACAGGAAACTGGGGAACAGATTTTTTTCGTCCCTACAAGAACCATCCGGATATTTCTGAAACAGGTGCCCAGTATGTAAAACATGGAACGGCGCCTGATGATACAGATGATTATAAATGGTTAATTACCACAGCGGGAAATTATAAAATCACTTTGAATCAATTGTATGAAACAATTTCGATTGTAAAACAATGATGATGTGCATAATTAGAAAGGAATAAAATAAAGAGCAGGCAAAAAGAATTTATTAATCTTATTGCCAAAAAGAGTTAAAGAATGAAAAACGTTTTAATTGTTTGTTTACTATCCCTTAATGTGACTTCCGGTTCCAGTTGTAGAAAGAATAGCGTCAAAGACAACACAGGTTTAATTAACAGAAACGATTCTGCTATAGTAAATATCAGTACAGATAAAGCAGCTTATCTACCTGGCAGCCCGGTTTTTTTTAAAATTGATAAAGAGTTGCCGGCAGGTACTATCATTAGTTATAAATGTTTGAA
>JBQCFO010000462.1:0-6529 GCA_051959055.1 Ginsengibacter sp.
CCTTTAATTAATCTGGTCTGACTGGTTGTTGTTAGAAGTAATCGTAATATATTTTTCTTCAAGCGAATGCCTGAAATCAGCATTTAATCTTTGTTGCAAATCCTCAAAATCATCCGCGTTCATATTATTGGTACGCACCTTATTGAGCAGGTTTACAAATGAATCTTCTTTCTGACGATAGATTTTATTGAGTTCAATCAGCATCGGCATTTGCTCTTTGATTACCAGGCTATCAAAAAAGAATTCAGACGAATAAAATTGCTGTAAAATATTCATTTCTTCCCTTCGGGCAACCGGCGGCAATTGATATAAATCGCCAATGCACAAAAGCTGCACTCCACCAAAAGGAAGATCATGTTTTCTTCGAATGGAACGGAGAATCGTGTCAATCGCATCCATGGTATCGCAGCGAACCATAGAGATTTCGTCGATTACCAGCAGCTCCATTTTGCGCAAGAGATCCTGGCGTTGCCTGTTAAATTTCAATTTTCCTAATAAGGCGCTTTTACTGGCAGCAGTTGGAAGATAGGGTTCAAAAGGCAATTGAAACAAACTGTGAAGCGTTACGCCACCAGCATTGATGGCCGCCACTCCGGTTGGTGCAGCAACGATGATATTTTTCGAACAGTTTTCTTTTAAATATTTAAGAAAAGTCGTTTTTCCGGTGCCAGCTTTACCGGTTAGAAAAATATTCTCACTGGTTTCTGTTACGAAGCGGTAAGCAAGGTCAAATATTTCGTTATGGTCTATTGAGTTTGGATTATCCATTGATTAAGGTTTTTTGCCACTGATTAAACAGATTTCCACGGATTAGTGTAACACGTTTTTTACTAATCATTACCAGGTTAAAAGATAAGCCGTTGGTGTTTCAATTATTTTTTTCCAAAGTTAACAACCAAACCAACTCTACAACCGGAAGCTCTTAAGTAATTTAAAGTTTGTGAAATTGTTGCATCACTTACTGCATCTCTATTTGCTTTTATTTCTACAATTATTTCATTAAAAAAAAAAACAAAATCAGCAAAAAAAGAATGTTGAAACATAGCTCCTTTATATTCAATTTTAAATTCTTTTTCGCGTTCCGCAACTATTCCTTTCAATTTTGCTTCAAACATTAGTGCATCTTTATAAACTATTCCACTAAAGCCATGGCCAAGAATCTTAGAATTTGCATACACAATCCGATAATAGAATATGTTTTATTTTCAAATAAAAGATTATTCATGGTAAAAAATTTAGGTTTTGATAAAACAAAGAAAAACAGAACCACGGATTTTGCAGAATTACGAGATTTGATTTTTACTCAAAAAATGCATAGAACCAGTGTAATAGCAGCTATTTGAGAATGATGCAGCAAAATTTCCTGTTAAACATAACTTTAAAAAGCAGCGTATGCTTCGTCTACTGACCGACCGGTCTGCTGACGGTCGAAACATATTGCTGAAAAATCAGTGATAATCTGTGTAATCCGTGGCAATTTAAATCTCTAAACCGAAGTTTTTGTACCCATCAACAACAATTCATTCACATGAATTTCAGTAGAGTATCTTTTATTTCCCTCTTTGTCGGTGTAATTGTTGTTCATCAGTTTTCCTTCGATGGCCACTTCACTTCCTTTTTTAAGATATTTCTCTACAAGCTCCGCGACTTTGCCCCAGGCTACTAAATTGTGCCATTGTGTTTCTACCACCTTTTCACCTTTTGCATTGTAATACGTTTCGTTGGTAGCAATTGAAAATTTTGCCAGCTTTCTACCTTTTTCTGTGTTTTTAATTTCCGGAGCATTTCCTAAATTTCCGATTAGTTGAACTTTGTTTTTTAATGCATTCATGATTTTGAGATTTGTGCCCATCTAATTGAATGGACTGTTTTTAAAATTGTTTTTATTTCAGTTGATATTTTAATTTTTATCAACATGGAAGATGCATTCGCCAAAAAGCGTTACCCGGTTTTTATTCGTTTATAGTTGGATATAACCGTTTGTAAACGCTTGTACTTTAAAAACTTGTTGTACCTTTCTTTTTGCAAATCAATACCAAACAGCATGACACCCGCAAACCAAAGCACTTGCCTTACCTGCCACAAACCTGTAAAAGGACGTACTGATAAAAAGTTTTGTGATGATTATTGCAGAAACGCATTTAATAATCAGTTGAAATCACCAAGCAACAACCTGGTTAGAAATATAAATAATGCGCTTGGAAAAAACCGTCGAATTCTGGAAAGCTTTTTTAATGCAGAAGAAGAAGAAATGGCCAAAACAACGAAAAATAAATTACTCGAAAAAGGCTTTTTGTTTAAATATTTTACCCACACTTACACCAATAAAAAGGGGAACGTTTATTTTTTCTGTTATGATCTTGGATACCTTGCTTTGGAAAATGACTGGTATTTATTGGTAAAAAGAAAGAAGGAATAAACAGATTTCCACACAAACCAAAATAAGAATCTGCCTTATTTATTGCCTGCCCGAATGGTACAGGCGGGCTTTGCTGAAATGGCAGATGAACCAAAAGTTTTAAAACCGCAATACTTTTCATTTCTTAACCAGTATGCGGCTGCAGGGTTTTTTTATCTTTTTTTTTGGGAAAATGATCAGTATTGTCTTCCGCCATTCTTTTCGTAACTCTTTATTTTACCTGAGATCACAAACAGGAAAAAAACAATCATTTCACTCCAAAAAAAACGAAGTATCAGTCAGTGGCAGTCTTTAAAAAATAAAAATTATGCAATATTTGGTTTGCTTTGTGATGATGCTTTTTTTAGATGCTTAGTAATTGAAAATAAGAGTTCTCTTTGCGAAAACAGGAATCTATCTTATTTCTTCTTTTACTGTCTATAAAAATTCATTTGTCAAGCCGAATTTCTTCCGGCATTGATAATCCCGAATGAACAGCGCATTACCAGCTTTTCATAAGTTTCTTTTAATGAATCTTTCGTTTGTTCCTGCTCTATTTCACGAATATTCATCATTGCATATTGCTGGATGGTTACCAGGGGCAAAATCATTTTTTCACGCATGCTAACAGAAAGTTGTTCTACCGGATAATCAGCCATCAATTCATTATTTCCCGTCAGTTTGAAAAGATATTTTTTGGTTGTTTCGTATTCTTCAAACATCATGTTCCATATTTCACCAAACTGCTCATCATCTGCCAGGTATTCTGTCAATGGAAAAAAACATTTCTTCATAGCCATTTCACAATTATCAACAAGGGTTTTGAAAAATAAAGAATTCTGATAAAGATTTTTCATCTCCCCAAATTTTCCTTCCTCTTCCATTTTTTGCAATCCGGTGCCTACACCATAATAGCCGGTAACATTTTGTTTGATCTGGCTCCACGAACCTACAAACGGAATAGCGCGCAGATCTTCCATGTTCATTTTTCCTTTTTTCCTTTTGGTCGGACGACTGCCAATATTTGTATCGCTGTAAAACTTTAACGGGCTTACCTGTACTAAATATTCCATGAATTCAGGATGGTTTTTCAAAGAGCTGTAAGATTCAAAGCTCGCATCCGCCAGTTCCTGCAAAAGTTTCTCTTCTTCTTTTTCCAAAGTAATATGGCGATTTGAAAAAATATCATTAGAGATCCCGGCATGAAGCAATTGCTCCATATTAAATTGGGCAGAATCAATAGTACCGAAATTCGAACTTACCGTTTGTCCCTGGATGGTCAATTGTATTTCTTTATTGGCAATATTTTTTCCCATCGATGCATAAAATTTATGAGTCTTGCCACCACCTCTTGCTGGTGGACCGCCGCGGCCATCAAAAAATATTACATCAATTCCAAATTCACGGGAAACGGAAGTCAACTGTTCTTTTGCTTTATAAATAGACCAGTTTCCCATCAGGTAGCCACCGTCTTTCGTCCCATCCGAAAATCCGAGCATGATGGTTTGTGTATTATTTCTGCGTTTGAGGTGAGCTCGGTATTCTTCGTTTTTAAATAATGTGGTAAGTGTGTCGGCAGCGTTTTGCAGATCTTCTACCATTTCTATAAGAGGTACAATATCAACTTTCATTTCCTCCTTTTTCCATCCGCACATAATAAATAACCCATAAATTTCCAGAACATTTAGTGCCGTTTCCGCATGGCTGATGATATAACGGTTGCATCCGGGTTCTCCATTATATTGCTGAATTACTTTTATCGCTTTTATACTTTTGAAAGTGTCATTAATAATTGGATCACCATAATCTTTTTCAGGAATTTCTTTTGTCTTTTTTGTCAGAAATTCTATCTTTTTTTCATCGGTGAGTTTTGCATAATCAGCAGGAAAATTAACGCCTGATGTAGCGAGCGCCGCAAACACTTTTTTATGAATAGAACTATCCTGTCTTATATCAAGCGATGCAAAATACAATCCGAAAATATGCACCTTATTAATAAGATCATCAATCAGGTAAAGGAACAATCCATTGTGCTGGTAAATTAAAATTTCGCGAATCTCATTTAATATTTGCAGGATGCTTTCTTTACTTATCGCTGTCCGGTTATCGGGAATAAAAATATTATTGTACAATTGTTTTTCCAGGTCCGCCAAAAGAACATCCACACCTTTAAAAGTCAGTCTGCGCCTGAGTCTCCTGATTTCAAGATAATAACATTTAATAATTCCACCACGCAAGGCGTCAGCCACTTTCAAAGTCGTTTCGGTATTTACAAAAGGATTACCATCACGATCGCCTCCCGGCCAAAAACCCATTTTTATTACCGGGTTATTTTTATAATCCGCCTCTGGAAATTGATTTTTTAAGAAAGAAAATATTCTTCCTGCCGCAGCAAAGAATACATTTTCCAAATACCATATCAGGCTCAGGGCTTCATCATAAGGAGTCGGTTTTTCTTTTTTGAAAAAAGGAGTTTTGCCCAATTGCTGCAAATACATATTTATACGCGCAGTATTATTTTCTGAAAGGGATTTGGATAAATCGTTAATAATACCCAAAACAGAGCCGGGATAAAATTGCGTAGGATGAGCCGTGAGAACGATTTCCACCGAGAAATTTTCCAGTTTTTTATCCAGCGCCTTTTCTTTTTTATTTTGAACCACTTCTACTTCCAACTGTTTCAAAGTACCAGCGCCAGTTGTGTCGTGTACATACTTAAAAGCCGCGTCTTCAAGAGCATCAAATAACACAACCTGGCGCTCAACAAACTGGATAAACCTGAAAAGCAAATCCAGTTTTTCTGACTCAGTTTTATAAGAAGTGTCCTTGGAAAAAAACTCTTCAATAATTTGCGTCGGGCTCAATTTCTTTTTGTAACCTTCTTCACAAATATTTAAAAACAAGGATAAAAGCATTCCTGTTTTTTCAATTTTATAAAAAGGTAAAGAGGTAAAAAGACTGTTATATAACTGAAACTTTATCCCAACATAGTTTTTAAAATTTTGCAGACTTAGCGAAGAGTGATGATCCATAATATTCAATAAATTAGAAAAAACGATAAACAAAAATTGATAAAAAATCGCATGAAGTTAATTCAAAAAAAAATAAAGTTGCCCTGAGCTTGCTTTTTTGAATGTATCTTTGCTTCATTGAAAAATGAAAAAAACACTCTTCATATTATTTTTAGTAGCTTGTTTTTCTTTGTCAGGTGCCGGGGTTTTTGCGCAATGTTCCATCTGTGCAAAGACCGTTGCCCAATTGGGTTCCAAACCTGCTGAAGGTTTTAATACCGGAATACTTTACCTCATGTTTATACCTTATGTAGCAATAGGAGTTGTAGGTTATAAATGGTGGCAAAACGAAAAAAGAAAAGCAGAAGATTAGACACAAACAGCGTCAAATTTATTTTTAGTTCATGAGCAGCATCAATGATATTGATTTGTCCATAATTCAAGAATACGCTTTTTTCACAAGATAATTTCTTACGTAATCATTCACGCCTTCCTCCAAAGAATAAAAGGGCTGTGAATAACCGGCTGCACGGATTTTGTCCATGGACGCTTCTGTAAAATATTGATAAGTATCACGGATATCCTCCGGCATATCAATGTACATTATTTGAGTGCGTTTATCTAACGCGGAAAAAGTAGCGTTTACCAAATCATCAAAAGTGCGTGCTTTTCCTGTGCCCACGTTATAGATTCCCGAGATAAAAGTTTCCGGATCATTTTGCCAGCATTCTAAAAACCAGAAACAAATTTTCAACACATCCTTTACATAAATAAAATCCCTTAGCTGGCCACCATCTTCGAACTCAGGTTTATGTGATTTAAAAAGTTTTACAAAACCATTTTCTTTGATCTGGTTATAAGAATGAAAAATAACACTCGCCATTCTCGCTTTGTGATATTCGTTCGGTCCGTACACATTGAAAAATTTTAACCCTGCCCATTTTGGTGGATGATTTTTTTCTTTAAGTGCCCATTTATCAAATTCATTTTTTGAAACGCCATAAGGATTTAACGGCTTTAAATCCGGAATAATATCTTCATCATCTTTGTAGCCAAGCTCGCCGCCTCCGTAGGTTGCAGCCGAAGAAGCATAAACCAGTGGTATATTTTTTTCAGCGCA
>JBQCFO010000463.1:0-11448 GCA_051959055.1 Ginsengibacter sp.
TATGCTTCAGAAAATGGATATGCAAATCAATAAATTAACCAGTTTGATAGGTGATTTGCTGGATGTGTCAAAAACAAATTCGGGGCAACTGAATCTTGATATTGAACAAATAGATTTTAATGAGCTTGTAAAAGAAGTAGTAAATGTAATGCAGGTTACTTTCAAAACACATACAATTGAATTACATCTTTCTGAAACTCACATAATTGAAGGTGATAAAAACAGGCTTGGCCAGGTAATTACAAACCTGGTTTCGAATGCCGCAAAGTATTCTCCAAAAGCAAATAAGATTATTATCTCGACCGCAAAGGATGGCAGTCAAATAAAATTATGTGTCCGCGATTATGGTATTGGTATCCCATTATCCCAGCAGCCAAAATTATTTAGCCGCTTTTTCAGGGTTAGTAAAAACACTTATCCCGGGCTTGGTCTTGGACTTTTCATTTGCAATGAAATCATCAAACGGCATCACGGCAAAATGGATTTTAAAAGTGAAGAAGGCAAAGGTTCTGTTTTTTGCTTTTATTTACCGATTACAAAGAAATAACCGGCATTTTTTGCAAGTGCGGTTACCTGTTCTACTATTAGCGGCCCGGGTTACCCGGCTCATTCAGGTATCTAAATCTCAAAAGTCAGTAAAGCCACAAATAACAGCGAATTGTATTTTATGAAATGCCTCATCTTATCAAACATTATTAGCCCTTTACAATCGTTTGTTTATACGCAGGGGAAAGAAAGTTAATAACTGCGTTGCTATAGCACCTTTATTCCTGCCTCTACATATGGCTTCAACAACTCATGATCCGGCTCTAATTCAGTAATTAATGTATCAATCCTTTTACTCTCGCAAACGTGTAGGGGCTGCTGTGAATTGAGTTTTTCTGAAATAGTGAGGCATACCAGCTTTTTGGAAGATTCAATCATAGCTTTTTTTACGTGTACTACTTCCCAATCATTATCAGATACACCGTTTTCGGGATTAATGGCAGAGATGCCCAGGATACATAAATCCACTGTTAAATCTTTTAATATTGTAATGGCTTCAGTACCTACCGTTATTTTAGAATGCTTCGATACTTTATCACCAATAGCGATTACTTCGATATTTGGATGAAGTATATATTCTGCGAGTGCAGGAATACTTCCTGAAATAAATGTAGCGTGTAATTCCAGCGGCAACTCTTTTGCCATTTCGATGATGGTGGTACCACCGGTGGTTAACACAAACATGTTATCATTGATGAGGGAAATTGCTTTATGCGCTATTATCCTTTTTTGATGGTATGCATAAACGGATTGTGAATAGCCGTTGTGAAAAGAAGGCGATAATGCACCCCCATGAAATTTTATCAAACGGCCTTCTTCAGCCAGTTGCTGAATATCGCGACGAATGGTGTCATCGGATACATTAATTTGTTTACACAAATCGGTACATAATATTTTATTGTGAAGGTTTACCTGGTTTAAAATAAATGCCTGCCTTTCAGATTTAAGCATAGTGAGTTGACTTATCGGATGGTAAAATAAATGAGAAAATGCGGAATTCGTTGCATCATGTTCGGAAATTGTGCGGTTTTTTACAAAAAGACTACAGAGCCATGATTAATATCCATCATTTAGCTACAAAAATCAATGAAGGAAGAAAGAAAGTAAATTTATCTTGTTATATGTGATTGCGTTTTACTCCTTAAAATATGCGCCCAAAGGACGCTTCCATTTTATTGCTAAATATAATTTTGCGGATTTTGCGTCTTCTTATTTTCACGAAAAAATTGATTTCGCCAGATTTTATTGCTGGTTTATTCTCTTTACCGCGTCTTTTACTTTTTAAAACTTCCCCAGTCAACAGGAGGCTGGTTTTTCTGAAACACAGTATGGGACTGTTTTATATCGTTTTGATATTCCAATCAGCCCTGCAAGAAAATGAAAGTTTATCAGATGTCAGCAAGTTTGATTTCGCAGCATGAAGAAATTTTATTTAAATTTTTTTGTTAAAAACCTACGAATAAAAACCGAAAAAAATGCAAATTTTTTTTGGTCGTTTCAATTTATTGGGTATTTTGCGATGGGATTTTGAAAAAGCAAAGCTAATTTTTCAAAAAAACTGTTAAAAGATTTCAATCGAAATAAAATTTTAAACCGGATTAACTGTACTGAAGATTAAATGAAGGAATCAGAACCAAACACACATAATCAGCTGCCTGGATTTTTACATTTTTGAACAGCAATTGGTTTTAAGAGCGGTAAGAAAGTACAGTATGTAATAGGACATTAGAATTATTTATAAAATAAGAACTGTTGTTTTTGGTAACAAAAAAGTAAAACCTGTAATAATCCTTTAATATTTTCCTTTGTATGAAAAGAAAAAAGCTCTTTTTATTATTCCTGTTTTGTATGAGCATTGGAGTAAGTTATAGCCAGACCCGGATAACGGGCAAAGTGTCTAACGCAAATGGCGAGCCCGTAATTGGTGCTACCGTTGCAGTTAAAAACCAAACAACATCTAAGGGTACTATGACCGACAACAAGGGTAATTTCAGCCTTGTTGTTCCCAATGGCTCTAAAGTACTTACCGTCTCTTTTGTTGGTATGAAGACCCGCGAAATGCCTGTTAAACCGATCATGGAGATTGTATTGGAAGAAGATGCCGCTACGTTGGGTGAAGTAGCTATTACTGCTGAATTTGGTATGAAACGTATTTCCCGCTCGATGGGCTCTGATGCCCAACAGATTATTGGTTCTGATATTTCAGAATCAGGGCGTGAAAGTTTCATAACAGCACTTCAGGGAAGGGTTTCAGGCATGAACATAACCACTACATCCGGTACACCCGGAGCATCCACAACGGTAGTGCTTAGAAATCTGACTTCTATATCTGGTAATAATTCCCCGTTATATGTGGTAGATGGTGTGCCAATGAACAATTCATCGTATAATCCAATTGATCAGGTTACTAATCAATCAAACGAAGTTTATTCTGTTCGTAACACAGACTATTCGTCCCGCGGAAATGATATCAACCCGCAGGATATTGAATCCGTTACTGTATTGAAAGGCGCTGCTGCGGCTGCTTTATATGGTTCCGATGCTTCAAACGGTGCAATTATCATTACCACCAAAAAAGGACGTGCAGGCAAAGGCAGGGTTACTTATAGCAATAATTTCGGTTGGTCTAAAGCATACGGATACCCTGAAATGCAGACGAAATATGCCAATGGAAGTTTTGGTACAACCAATTATTATTATACTGCGCGCTACGGCGGCTTATATCCGGACGGCGTCAAACTCTACGATAATATTGCTCAAATATTGCAGACAGGTTTTTCAGGTACCCATAATCTTTCAGTTGAAGGTGGATCTGACAAAGCAACCATCAGAGCCAGTTTTTCACAATTGGATCAGACAGGTGTGATAAAAACTTCCGGATATGACAGGACAAATTTTTCTCTATCAGGCAAAGCAAAAGTAGGAGACTGGTTGAATCTTGAAAGTTCGATGCAATATACCCATACAAAAAATGATAAAGTGCTTCGCGGAACAGACGGCCCTTTATACCTGGCTATGATCTGGCCGATCGTAGATGATATGTCTCAATATTTAACGCCTGATGGAATCAACATGAAATATCCTGAATATTATATTGATCATGACAGGCTGAATCCTTTGTTTGGTATGAATAAAAACAAAAACCAGGATAAATCGGACCGGTTTCTTTCTAATATAGCAGCCACAATTAATCCTTTGCGCAATACTTTTCTTCGTGCCCAGGTAGGGTGGGATGTAGGCATGCAGACATTTGCCGCGTCTTTGCATCCGTATTATGCAGCAAATAACGCCGGAATTGGTCAGTACTTTATTACCAATCAGAATTTTTCTGATCCAACAATTAACGTCATATCGGGTTATAATAATAAGTTCTTTGATAAAAAACTTACCTTCTCTGCTCAGGTGGGATACCATCAATTAGAAAATGGAATTACAAGACTTACAACAAACGGACAAAAATTCATCATTCCTGATTTCCAATCTATTAATAATGTAGATGTGGCCACCATGGTTTCATCTCAACGCAATACAAAGAGAAGAATACAGGCAATTTCCGGCCAGTTTGAATTTGGATGGAATAATCTGGCATTTGTTACCCTCCGCGGACGTAACGACTGGTCATCTACATTGCCGCCGGCAAACAATGCCTATTTTTATCCGGCTGTAGAAGCCTCGTTTATAGTTAGCGACCTTAAAGCTATCAGAACAATAAAATTTATTGATTAATTAAAACTGAGAGGAGCCGTTGCGCAAGTGGGCAAAGATGCTGGCCCTTTAGAAATAGATCCACAATTAATTCCTACAGGATTGACCGGTGGTGGATTTAAGTATGACTATACAGGCCCTAATAAGAATTTAAAACCAGAAATGAATACATCAAGAGAAATTGGCTTTGAGGGCAAGTTTGCTAATAATCGCATCAATACAGATTTTACTTATTTCTATACCCACTGCGCCGACCAGATTGTGAAAGGGTTCAGGTTGAGCTATGCTACAGGATTTGTACTGAACACCATGAATGTGGGCTCATTTGACACGTGGGGTTGGGAAGCGCATATTGATGGAGATGTAATTAGCAATGCCCGTGGATTAAAATGGAATGTAGGACTGAATCTTTCACAGGTGAAGTCAAAAGTGGTTTCACTTCCAAAGAATGTGTCTGAATATTACAATGCATATACCTGGAACTCCGGTAACATCCGCAATGGTATTTCACAAGGCAATCCGATTACTACATTAACCGGCCAGGCTTACCAGCGCAATGAAAATGGTGATGTTTTGATCAGTCCGACAACCGGTCTTCCACTCGTTAATTCTACCTGGAGCATTATCGGCGACAGAGAGCCAAAATTGAGGTATGGTATTGTTTCCAGCCTTGATTATAATGGATTCAGATTGTCTGCCTTGTTCGCCGGTCGCATGGGCGCAACTGTGGTAAATGGAACCAAAAGGCTAATGATGACACAAGGGTTAAGCCAGGAATCTATAAAACTCCGTGAAGGGCCTCCTGTTGTTTTCAATGGAGTTCTTAAAGACGGAAATGAAAATTCAAAGACTCCAACAAAGAATAATATAGAAGTGAATTATTCATTATATGGTTCTATGTTTGGCGGATACGATGAAGATTGGTTAGAAAAAAATGTGAATTATTTAAGGTTGCAGGAATTAAGACTTGCATACAGGCTCCCTTCTAAATTATTAAGCAAAACAAAATTAATTTCCAATCTTGATCTGTTTGTTGTGGGTAATGATCTGGTTACCTGGACAAACTACTCCGGAATTGATGCCGTTGGAAATACCGTTTCAGCAGCAGCCGGCGGTACAGGCGGCGAAGGATATGATGTATGGTCATTGCCGATGCCCCGTAGCATATCAGTTGGTTTTAGTATAACATTCAATTAATCAGAACACACTATAAAAAATGAATATGAAAAAAAGATTGATATTTTTATTACCGGTTATCGTGTTTTCGGTACTGGGATGTAAGAAATACCTGGATGTAAACAAAAATATTGATGCTCCGGATCATGTTGAAGCGTATTTATACCTCGCCGGCATTGAGCAGCAATATGAAGGTATTTACTGGGATATAAGGGCTATCGGCCCGCTTACCCAGATGATGGGTACCAGCAGTAGTAGTTATAGTCCTTATGCAAGTAATTACTATGTTCCCGGCCAGGATTACGCAGGAGAAACCTGGAGAATCGTTTATTGGAACCAGGGAATGAACCTCGAAAACCTCATAAACCAATCAGAAGCTGCCGGCAATTGGACGTTAGCAGGTATAGGCTATGCTATAAAAGCATTCTCATGGGATATGATGACAAAAATGAACGGAGAAGCTCCTATGAAACAAGCTTTTGAGCCAGGTCGTTTATCTCATGATTATGATTACCAGGATTCCATTTATGCACAGGTAAGAAAATGGGCTTATAAATCCATTGAATTATTGAAAAAAGAAGATCCGACTCAATATGGCACTAAGATTAGTGCAAATGATTATATATACAAAGGCGATAAAGACAAATGGGTAAAATTCGCTTATGCAGTGATTGTGCGCAATCTTTCATCTTTATCCAATAAGAAGGACTTTGTTTCCAAATATGCCCAGGAACTTGTTGATTGTGCAGAAAAATCCTTTAAGACTTCTGATGATGATGCAACATTGAGCATAGCCGGTGGTTCCTCAAGTGCTCCTTACGCAGATTATAATAATTTCTGGGGAACCAACCGGGGGAATCTTTCCTGGACGTACTGGCAACATGAATTTGCGGTACAAACCTTTACCGGTACCGTTCCAAAGTATAATGAATCTACAGGCGAAAAGATACACACCGGTACCAATCCGTATTATCCGTTCGAATTGGAAGACAAACAAATTATTACTGATACTTTGCATGATCTTCCCGGACATTTCGATCCGCGTGTGGCTGTAAAACTTGGAACACCTTCTTTCCCTAAGTATGATTATATTGATAATGCGGATAGTGTTAAATCTTACAAATATTATGGCGGTTCCTTTACCGGAACAGTAGGGCCGGTAGGTACAGCTTCTTCTTTTTATGGAAGAAATGCTTCATCAATTATTGGTGGTACCGCTACTGTGGATGATGGTATTGGAAAATGGATATACCGCGATAATGCACCATACATTCTCACCACTTGCGCCGAGATTAAATTCTGTTTGGCTGAGGCATATTGGAAGATGAATAAAAGGAATGAAGCTTTTCAGGCCTTTAAAGATGGTGTAAGGGCAGATATGAGCTTTACCCAAAAGTATATTTATCCAGGGGTGAAAGGACAATCAAAAGGCGGAGATAAAATAACCACGGGCTTGTTTAGTTCCCTGGCAGCTCTTTATGTGTCGGGGCCATATGTAGATCTATTGCCGATGGCTGATTTTTCATTATCACATATTATGATGCAAAAATGGGTGGCCCTATATCCATGGGGCGCTCCGGAAGCGTGGGTTGACATGAGAAAATATCATTACGATATTAAATATGCAGGAGAATATCCCAAAGACGGAGACGGTTGGACAAAAGTAAGAATTGATCAAAAGTGGGAATCTGACCCAACCAAAGTTTACCAAGGCCTTTATATGGCTCCCGCACAGGTAGAAGGCAGAAAAGGTACTTATAATGAAAATAATAATGGATCTCCCGTTTATCGTTTGCGTCCAAGATATAATTCAGAATACATGTGGAACCAGGATGCACTTTCTGCTTTGAAACCCATCTCAGGTACGGCTCTCAATTATCAATGCTCAATTCCATGGTTTGCGTATCCATCGGATATGCCGAAATAATAAATTTATAAAGAACTATAATCAATTTAGTATGAAAAAATATAGAAACTTATTAATATTGTTCCTCCTGTCAGGACTGATGTTTTCCTGTAAGAAACACGTCGTAGAGTATAATTCAGTAAATGTTACTTCCGACCAGGCTGAATTTCAACTACATTACTTTGTGCCTCTTACTGCTGTTACTGCTAATAATATTTATAAAGTAGAGATTAATGGCCAACTGTTTGCAAACAATGTGAGCCCATTAACTACCTATAATGCGATACCCAGCGGTGCTGTGGGCAGGTTCTATGCAACAAAAAAAGGCCAGGCAAATATTAAACTCTATAAAGGAGAGAATTTAGAACCGGTTTACGATCAGAATGTTGATTTAAAAGCCGGGAAACAAAATATTTTTGTTTACGACTTTACTAAGCCTCCAATCGTTTTTGACAATGGTTATCCCTACACCCCCCTGGTAACTGCGAAAACCGGGAGCACTGCATGGGTAAAGTTTTACAATTTTCTTTATGAAAAAGAAGGAGTACCTACCAATTTGAAATTGCAGTACCAGGCTCAATATGTTATAGTTGATAGTACAAAGCAAAAAAGTGATTGGGTGAATGTAGGAAAACCAGTTGCATTTGGTGAATCAACCGGCTGGGAACCAGTTCATGTGAACGTGAGCACTACAGCTATTACTTCAGGTAATGATCGTGTTGATTACCGGGTTAGGCTTATTGATGCAAATGGAAATGACCAGGGAAGCCTACAGGTTTTAAATGCAAGCAATAAGTTTGTAGATTACTCAGATTGGTGGACTGCCTATGTTGGCAGACGTTTTCACCATATTCTTTCAGGTATGAGAGCCGATAAGCCGAACTGTGCGGTACGTCAATTTACTGCTCTGTAGAAAAATATATGTTATTTTAAAAAATAAAGGTAGTTGCGAAATAGTAACTACCTTTTTTTATAATGTATGATTTCCAGGTCTATTTAAAAATAGAAAATCGTGTTATTTCTCCTTTTGCTGCCTGAATGCATTTACCTGTAGCAATATTATTTTTTATACCCCTCTGTTTTTTACATTTTCACAATTCGAATTTTCACATTTTCGAATTTTCACATTTACTCAAAACCCCTTTTCATCGGCAGAAGGCCCATATATTGAAGGGACGGGAATATCGTTCAAACGCATATAAACGGTTAATTGGCCGCGATGGTGAACCAAATGATTGATGGTGGAGGGGATATTTTCCTTTAAAGGAGAACTAAAAAGAACTTGTCCGTTATTTTTCAACGAGAAAGCTTTAGATAGGTCCTCATCTTTTAGCTGCTTAAGTGAATTTTTTGCACCTTCGATATTTTCCTCAAAACGTTTAATCAGTTCTTCTGTGGTTTTCGCTTGAAAATGTTCGAAAGTTGCAAAATCGATTTCACCTTTCTCGATCATGAATGTAATCCATCTAGGAATTTCAGCGACGAGCAAAGTCAGGTAGCCCATATTCATTGATTTTTCATGAGGCTTCCAGTCATACAACCTTTCAGGAACGCGTTCAATGCATTTGCGGGTAGCTGGTATTTCTGATTCCAGTTCTTTAAGATATTCTTTGACTAATATTGTTTCACTCATGTTTGATAAATTTATTTTGTCAAAAATAATAGGAACGACTTCATGAAAAACAACAACGTATTACGGTAACAAGCATGAGGTTATTACAATTTGGGGAAAATTAACTACACGGAAAATTTTTAAAAATCATCCTGAGGCGGATCTTCAGTACCGGCGATACTGTATTCATTATTTTCCTCATCCTCTTCACCTATTTCTTCATTGGCATCATCCTGTTGCGCACCGGGTACATCCAAATCGGTTCCCGTTACATTCCTTTTAAAACTTTCTTCGTTCAAGGGCGTCCCATCATCATCAGTATTATCAAGGGCAGCCCTGCGCAGGTTTTCGTCATCGCCAGGCATGTCGTTGGCTGATTTTCTAAGGTCATCTTTTTCGGTTTGGGAAACATTGGAATCTTCACTTTCTATAATTTCCTCATCAATGTTCTCATCATAAATATCATCTCCTTCTTCATCTGAAGAGGAAATAGTGGTATCTGCCAGTTCACCAAGAGGAGCCGGAATAAAGTCTTCCTGTCCGGGAATATCATGCACATCGGGAATGGAAATATCCACCGTTTCTTTTTCCAATTCTTCGCGATCGTGCGGGGAATCTATCTGGTCGGATAGTTCGTCTTTTTTGGGGTTTATTGGGTTTTGTGCCATAATACGTTTTTATTTTTATGCCTGTTATTTTTATGCCTGAAAATATGATGCCAATAATGTACGGGTTCAACGTGGCAGATTTTTTGGAAAAGTTATTCATAAACGTTTAATTGGGCTAAATGCAATGGCAACAAAAACAGGAAGATTCTTATATAAGCGCGGCGCCGGTGCTCCGGATCTGCTTGCGAAAACAGCTAAATACTCTTGAGCGCATTTTAAAAAAAAGACATCGAAAAATCTCTAAAAAAGATATTCATAACCTGCGCATTGCCGTTAAAAAGATAAAATCTCTTTCTACCCTGGTTCTTTTTTGTCAACCGGATTTCAGAATCGCGAAATTTATGAAACCCTTAAAAAAAATTTTCAAAGTGGGCGGCGAGATGAGAAATTTGCAATTGGAGATACAAAAGCTGAAAAAGATGGAATTGCATTCGCTTCAGGATTATTTACATCAGTTAAAAAGGCGATTAAAAAAGAAGAAACAACTTTTCTTTCCTCTTGCAGATGCACAGTTAAGACGAAAGCTGCGAAAAAGATCTAAAATGATTCTTACGCAGTTTGCCTACGTTAATAAGACTTGCGTCAATCGCTTTCTTGAAGAAAAAAGGATTGAAATCAGCAACTTATTGTTAACAGAAAATTTAAAAGAGAAGGAAGCCCATCAACTGCGCAAAAAATTGAAGGAGTTTTATTATGCCATATTGGTTTTTGGTATAAAAGACAAGCGATTTAGAAACATTGATGACTTCCAGCAATTACTTGGGCAATGGCACAACAACGTGGTTTTAAAAGATGACCTTCAAAAAACGTTGGATAAAAAGGATGAACCGGAAGCTGAATTAAAGATTATCGGCACTGTCGAAAATAAGATTTCAATTGAAAGCAGCTTACTTTTTGATAAAATAAAGGCGGGTGCTGCCGGCATTGACCGTTCTTTGTTCGGATTTGGGAACAGCCTGATTCAATAAGAACTGAACCTGGTTGTTTTTAATCTGGTATTTTCCGCAATTGACTAAATAAAGGATTAAAAAGAAGCCACCTTACTTACCTGGTTAACAAAATTTTTTTTTAAAGAATAGCAATATTTTTTTTGTTATTCAAATCATTCAACCTACTTTTGCACTCCCAAAATAAAAGGGAATAAAAAAAGTTCTTTAAAATGTCTCAAAGAATCAGGATAAAACTTCAATCTTACGACCACAATCTGGTAGATAAATCTGCAGAGAAAATTGTAAAGACAGTACGCAGTACGGGTGCAGTAGTAACAGGACCAATTCCTTTACCTACACACAAAAAAATATTTACTGTTTTGCGTTCTCCACACGTAAACAAAAAAGCGCGTGAGCAGTTCCAGTTGTGTACGCACAAACGTTTGCTGGATATTTATACCAGCAGTTCAAGAACCGTGGATGCGCTTTCAAAACTTGATTTACCATCAGGTGTTGACGTAGAGATTAAAGCATAAGTATTTTCCAAAAGGAAAAACTTAATAGTTCTTATATAAAATTGTAACACTCATGTACCGCATTTGCTGTACCGCTGAGTATAATAAAATAGAAATGAAAAGTATTATTGGAAAAAAAGTTGGCATGACCAGCATTTTCGATAGTAATGGCAGGCAGACCGCCGTGACCATTATTGAAGCGGGACCGTGCGTAGTTACCCAGAAAAAAACTGTCGAGACCGACGGTTATAACGCAGTCCAGATTGCTTTTGGAGATAAAAAAGAAAAGCATACCCTCCTCTCAGAAAAAAACCACTTTGCCAAAGCAAACACACCGGCAAAAAAATTCGTAAAAGAAATCCGCGATAGCGAAACAGACAAAAATGTTGGC
>JBQCFO010000464.1:0-5162 GCA_051959055.1 Ginsengibacter sp.
AGTTGATCGGAAAAGATTATCGTTCAGACAACGAGTATTTGAATAATAAACTCCGTTCCACGTCCGGCCCGATCATTCGGACGGGCTTCTCCTTCCTCGCTTTTCACCTTTATTTCTCCTCCATGCGCTTTGATAATATCATAAGCCAATGATAATCCCAATCCGGTTCCTTCACCAGTTGGTTTTGTAGTAAAAAATGGCTGAAAGATTTTATCAACTATTTTTTCAGGAATTCCGTTTCCGTTATCTCTTACTGTGATCTGAATTTTATCGTCACACTTTTTGGTGGTAACTGAAACTGTCGGTTCGTAGGAAATAAGATTTTTGCTTTTTTGTTGGTTTACTGCATAAAATGCATTGTTGAAAAGATTTAAAAAAACTCTTCCCATATCCTGTGGGATAACATTTATTTTTCCGATGGATTTATCAAAATCAGTTTCTATCGTTACAGTGAAACTTTTGTCTTTTGCTCTTAACCCATGATAGGAGAGACGCAAATATTCATCACATAAAGCATTGATATCCGTTGGTTCTTTTTGTCCGGAACTTGTGCGCGAATGTTGCAACATTCCTTTTACAATCGCATCTGTGCGCTTGCCATGATGATTGATTTTTTCTTCGTTAGCAATTACGTCGTTTGCAATTGCTTTTACTTCTTCGAAATTTTTATCATCAGCTTGTTCTTTCAATTCTTGTAACAATTCCTGATTTACATCAGAGAAATTATTTACAAAATTTAATGGATTTTGAATGTCATGAGCAATGCCAGCAGTCAGTTCTCCGAGCGAAGCCATTTTTTCTGACTGAACCAATTGCGCCTGGGCTTGCTTTAATTCGTTTAATGTTTTTTCTATCTGCGCTTTTGCAGCTTCCAGTTTATTAAAATCTTCATAGCGCGCATAGGCAGTAGAGAAAGCGTCAGCAAGCGTTTGAGCCAACTGGATTTCTGCATTCGTCAAAGGAATTTCACTGCCAACATATAGCATTCCCTGTGAGAAAGGTAGAAAATGCAGATCAAGATTAACAGGTGGATGAACTGTTGAATATTTTTCTTCAGAGGTGATCGCTCCATGCTTCACAAGGCTTTTTGTCCAGTTGGTAAATGTTCCTTCATCCCAATGGTCTTTAAAAATTTCATTTTTACGCCAATACGCTAAAACATCTGAAAGTTCACCGGCAGAATTATAAGGCAGTTGAAAAGCGGCTATCGCTTTTCCTTCCGGAGTGGAAAGAAAGGAATGAATTAATTGCTGCGCTTCATCCATGATAAATACACCACGGCGAATAAAAGGAACACCGAGAATAGTCAGTTCATTCCAGATCAACGGGGTGATTCTTTCCAGGTCTTTTGTGGTGCGCATGGAAGCAATGAATCATTAGCCTTGTTCATGGCCAGGGCAACTATTCGCACCCGCTCCAGAGAGGATTCAATTTCAAGTTCCTGTTTTGCTTCTGTCAGCTCTTTTTTTAGCTCCGAATTTTTTTGCCTGAGCAATTGTTCCATTTGATGAATCATAGACTTTTTTTAATTTTCTATTCCGGAAAGCCGTGGTTTAATTCAAATTAAACACGGTATTTCGCTCATTTTTTAAAAGTTCGTTAATGATGAAAAGGTTATAAAATTTTAGAGATCAACTACTGTGGGTAAGGATAATTTTGAAAACGATAAAAGTTCAGAAAGTTTTACAAAGGATGGAATAACGGTATAAAAAAACTATCTTATTTTTCTGTTTAATAAAGATAAAATAATCGCCTGCTTTTTTTCAAAATTTTTTTCAAACCATCGATGATAAATTCATCCAATTCAAATTATTTTGTTCACATGTTTTGTAGAAGTGATTGTGTTTCCTGAATTATTTGTACTCACTCAACCGGTAATTCAATAACAAACTCAGTTCCCTGCCCGACTGCGTCATTCACGCCGGCTTCCTTTTCCTCGCTTTTCACCTTTATTTCTCCTCCATGCGCTTTGATAATATCATAAGCCAATGATAATCCCAATCCGGTTCCTTCACCTGTTGGTTTTGTGGTAAAAAAAGGTTGGAAGATTTTATCAATAATTTTTTGGGGAATGCCATTTCCGTTGTCGCCAACGGTTATGATTATTCCATTTTCAGATTTCCTGGTAGTCAATGAAATTGTTGGTTGGTAGAGAGGTAAAATTTTTTCAGGTGCTATCTCTTTTTGCTGACGTAGTTCTTTCTGCTTTTCATTTACTGCATAAAAAGCATTATTAAAAAGATTAAGCAAAACTCTTCCAATATCCTGGGGAATGATATTTATTTTCCCGATGCTTTCATCCAAATCCGTTAACATCGTAGCATTGAAGGATTTATCTTTGGCCCTCAATCCATGATAGCTTAACCGTAAATATTCATCGGCCAGTGCGTTAATATCCGTTGGTTCTTTTTGCCCTGAGCTTTTGCGGGAATGCTGCAACATGCCTTTTACTATGGCATCGGCGCGTTTTCCATGATAGTTGATTTTCTCTGCATTTGCTTTGATATCATTCAATATTTCATTTTCAAGTTGCGCATCTCTTTCTGCATGTGGCTTCAGGCATTCGGACTTCAGATCTTCAATTAATTCTGCATTTACCTCCGCAAAATTATTTACAAAATTTAAAGGATTCTGAATTTCATGAGCAATGCCGGCAGTAAGTTCTCCCAGCGATGCTAATTTTTCTGATTGAATCAATTGTACCTGTGTAGCCTTCAATTCGTTTAAAGTAGTATTCAAACTATTGTTTGCTTTAGAGAGAGAAATATTAGATTCGTCAAGCTCCTTTCTTGCAATTGAAAGATCTTCGGTCATTTTATTAAAAGCGCGCGCTAATTGGCCGATTTCGTCCTTTCCCACTTTTCCTATCCTTTGCGTTAAATCACCTTTTCCTACACTGTTCGCGGCATTTCGCAATGCCCGCACCGGCACTGAAATGGTTCGTGAAAGCAAGTAACCAATCAGGATGCCAATCAATAAAACGATTCCACTCACAACCAATGAAGTGATCCGGATTTTCTTTTGGCTTTCAGCAATCTCTTTTGTTGTGAAGGCAAGCATGACGGAACCAGACATTACTGAAGTAACAAACGGAGCGCGCTTTACTATTATCGAGTCTGAAGATTCAATTGTTGCTTTGGGATGTTGATTTTCAGGAAATGTTTTAAAAACAGAAAAGTTTACTTTATAGTTAGTATGGCCATCATTCCAAACAGTGTCATTTTGAAGCATGCTCACAAATTTTAACCTTGGATCATCTTTCACAAATTCCATCGCTGTTTGCACCCCTTGAAAGTTTTGCTCAGTAATCGCGATCTTTACTCCCAAAGCCACGGTATTAGCCAGGTTTTGTACTTCATCGCTATAATTTTTTATTAATAGCTTTCGTTGTTGTGCGGGAAAATAATAAAGCGTAAAAAAAGTAAACATTAAAACAATACTCAAAACGGTAAGCCAGATTTTTGTTTTAAGTGAAATGAACATTTTTAGGGCTTTTTCAGGAATTATTTTTTGAGGAATTATTAAATTATTGAACTATTAAATTATTAAAAGAATCCATTTTCAACAATTTTACATTAGCACATTAGCATATTTTCACTGTAATTTTTTCCCTTCTACCTGTATGGTTTTAATTTCATTATTAGCGGCCACCTGGTCCACAATGCCTATGGCGCCTGGATTTTGGGCAACAAAGTTTTCCAACTCGGTAGCAGAATTAAAAAAATTAGGAGCAGCCGCCTTTCCCTGGAAAACCATCGCAAGCCAAAATTTATTGAGTTCATCGGTAGTCATCCCATAAAGGATTTCAGAAGTGTTTTTTCCTGCAGGTGTGTTCGTTTTCATTAAGGCAATCGTGATTTTGGTGCCACCGTGCCATCTTTGTTGCTCACCTCTAAAAATGGATTTTAACTCAGAAAAATTTAATGTGGAAGGAGCGCCGTTTTGATTGCTGATCACCGTAAGCGAAGAATTCTGAGCCATGCATGTGTATGCACCAAAAACGAAGAACAAGGTCAGCATGAGCCTCGTAAACTTGAAGTAATATGTTATTGTTCTTTTCATTTTGCTGATTAAAAGCCAATGGCAAATTGAGCGGTGATGGTATTTGTCTTTCCTTCCAGTTCCGAATTCTTGTATTGATACTCTAGCTTGACTACAGTCAGATAATTGATTTCATATCTTGCGCCGGCAATGACAGAAGTCGTGTTGTCTTTATCAAATAAAATTTCTCCTTTTTGATATTCAAGATCATCGAGGCGGATGTAAGGAATTAATTTTTGAGTGATTCTATAACCCCCATAAAGATAGGAAGCAAGTGTATTTCTTGAGCCGGTTGTATCTGTGTTATTGACGCCCCAGGTGCTTTCTGCCAATAATTCAAATTTGTTACCAAAATAAGCTACTGAACCAGTATAAAGATTTTGATTTACTTTCCAGTTTATCATCTTGCCATTTACATTGGCGCCTTTGGATACGGCATCATTATACCACGATGCTCCAATAAAGACTTTGTCTGCCGGTTTGATGTGGGCCGCTACAGTAACGGATTTTCGCTTGTCATTATCCGCAACAGGCGCAGAACCAAGTCCATTCCCAATGCCTACATCATAACCAAATCTGAGGTTGCCAAAATCATGTCCCTGCAAAAAAATTCCTGTTGTATGCAGCGGTATAATTTCAGCATCAAATAGCAACGGCCGTTCGATAGTAGGGTAAAATACCCTTCCGTGGTGATAGGTATTGTTCCAGTAATTTATCGGGGTATGAATTTTCCCCAAAATAAGATTGTTATTTCCTTGTATATTGTATTTAATAATGAGGCGCTCAATGCTTACTGAAAAATCAGTTGGGGAAGTAGGAGTAAATTTAAAAACGCTTTCTCCAAGAAAAGAGATACGGTCAGTAAGTTCAGAAGTGATAAAAAGATCCTGTTCATCAAAACCGAAAGAAGCTTTGCCATTTTGATAAGAAGTAAGAAAATCGGCAAAGCCTCTTATTTGAGTATTTTGAGCTGTCGATGAAAATGAAAACGGTATGGTAAAAATGAGCAGTAATAAAAAAATGGCTATTGTTTTTTTTGATATCATAAGAATTTATTGAAATAACTTTATGAATATTCTGAACCCCCTGCAATTACTGACCTAAAAGTAGTTAAAGAATTT
>JBQCFO010000465.1:0-3561 GCA_051959055.1 Ginsengibacter sp.
GGGTAAGATCCAGTAATTCTTTATCAAAATTGTCAGGAATATTTACCACTAATTTTGAAATTCCCTCTGCAATATCGCCAGTGCGTTCCAGATTCGTATTTATTTTTAACACCGCTAATAAAAAACGGAGATTGATGGCGACTGGCGCAAAAAGAGCAATAATATCTTCACAATCGCTGTCAATTTTTAATTCATAGGCGTTCACCCTTTTCTCTGTTAATACCACTTCACGTGCGAGGTCTTTATCCATATTTGCCAAAGCCTGCTCTGTTTTTTCCAACTGGGATAAAACCATTTGCCACATATGGATTACCTCTGATTTTAGTTGCTGCAATTCATTATCCAGCGGAGTTAATTTTTGTTTCCAATTAAATAAAGCCATATCGTTTTATTTTTTTTATTAATTGTTTTTATCCAAAATGCCCGGTAATATAATCCTGCGTTTTTTCATGTTTGGGATTTGTAAAAATCATTTTAGTATTTCCCGATTCTACTAATTCGCCCAAATAAAAAAAAGCGGTTTTATCGCTTACCCGCGCAGCCTGCTGCATGTTGTGAGTTACCATTAAAATCGTATATTCTGATTTCAGTTCATGAATTAACTCTTCAATTTTTGCGGTAGAAATTGGGTCTAAGGCGGAAGTTGCTTCGTCCAATAATAAAATTTCGGGGTTCATCGATAAGGCCCTGGCGATGCATAATCTTTGCTGCTGGCCGCCTGACAAAAAACTTCCCTTTTTGTGGAGCGTACTTCTTACCTCCATCCATAATGCGGCTTGTT
Organism: Ginsengibacter sp.; assembly: GCA_051959055.1. GTDB lineage: Bacteria > Bacteroidota > Bacteroidia > Chitinophagales > Chitinophagaceae > Ginsengibacter. Next base: position 782 of record JBQCFO010000465.1, read on the forward strand.
TGAGAGAGGTTTCTACAATTTCATCTTTTTCCGTCTTACTTAGTTTGATGCCATTCAAAACATAACCCGCAATTACATTGTCATAAATACTCATTGTTGGAAAAGGGTTTGGGCGCTGAAAAACCATTCCTACTTTTCTGCGAAGCAATACCGGGTTCATGTCATAAATTTCTTCACCATTTAGCTTCAATGAGCCTTCAACCGTAGCATCCGGAGTTAACTCATGCATCCGGTTTATACAACGTATAAATGTTGTTTTTCCGCAACCAGAAGGCCCCATGATTGCCCACACTGTATTTTTTTCCACTTCAAGGTTGATATTTTTTAAGATATGGTTTTTCCCAAAAAACGCATTAAAGTTTTCGGCTTTTAAAATTGCACTTTCCATTTACGCTGAACTATTTTAGAAATAATATTTAAAATTAAAATCATTAATATCAATAACATGGACGCTCCCCAGGCCAGTTGATGCCAATCATTATATGGGCTTGTTGCGTAATTAAAAATAATCAAAGGTAGGCTGCTCATCGGTTTTAAGATATTCGTATTCATAAAAGGATTCCCAAAAGCAGTAAACAGCAACGGTGCTGTTTCTCCAATAACCCGCGCAATGCTTAGAATGACGCCGGTTGCGATTCCACTCAAACCCGTTGGAACAATAATTTTTAAAATCGTTTTATAATAGGGAACGCCAAGTGCCAGTGAAGCTTCTTTTAATGATCCCGGTAAAAGCTTCAAGGTTTCTTCCGTAGATTTTATAATGGATGGAAGCATCATCAACGCCAGGGCGACGCTTCCTGAAAACGCAGAAAAGCCACCCATTGGCCTTACAATCCATTCATAAATAATAATTCCGATAACTATTGAAGGAATTCCCTGTAAAACATCTACAGCTAAACGGCAATAATACGCTAATCTTGATTTTGCCACCTCACTCAAATAAATTCCAATAACAATTCCGACCGGAATTGCAATAACACAAGAGACCAACAAGATTAAAATACTGCCGACCAATGCATTGGAAACTCCGCCGCCCACTTCGCCTACCGGCTTAGGTAAATTTGTAAAAAAATCCCAGTTAATTGCTGTGATTCCCTGTTTGAAAATATAAAATAAAATCAGCAATAAAGGCAAAGTAGAAATAACCGTTCCGGCAATAATAATACCTTTGAATATTTTATTTTTTTTGTTGCGATGTGCAATTTGCTTTTCTATTTGCATGTTAATTTTATTAAGAAAGCGTAAATCGCTTAATCACCTGTTTGCCCAAAATATTTATTATCGTTGCCACCACAAAGAGGAATAATCCCATTTCAACCAATGCCGAAGTGTATATTTTTCCTGTTGCTTCAGAAAATTCATTTGCAATTACACTGGCCATTGTGTTTCCCGGACTAAAAATTCCGGTAGGAATCTGATGTGTATTTCCAATGAGCATGGTAACAGCCATTGTTTCTCCCAATGCTCTTCCGAGCGCTAACAGTAAACCAGCAAATAAGCCCGATTTTGTATAAGGAATAATGATTTTTGTAATCACTTCATACCTGGTTGCACCCAGCGAATAAGCCGCTTCTTTCAAATCTGCCGGAACCATAGAAATCACCTGTCTTGAAAGCGAGACCGAAAACGGCAAAATCATGATAGCAAGGATTATCGAAGAAGTGAAAATGCCCACCCCATAAGGAGGTATGTTCAATTTTATTTCAATCATCCGTACAATTGGCACTAAAACAAACAAACCCCAGAAACCATAGATTACGGAAGGAATTCCTGCAAGAAGATCAATTACATTTTTAAAAATTTCTGCTACAATTCCTTTCTTATAATATTCGCCGAGGAAAATGGCAACAGCAATAGAAAAGGGAGTTGAAATAACGAGTGCTAAAAACGAAGTGAGCAGAGTGCCCACTAAAAACGGCAAGGCGCCAAATTCGTCTGCTACCGGATCCCAGGTTTTATCATAAAAGAATTTTGCTCCCAAGGCCTTAATGGAAGGCATGGAATTTATAAGAAGCGTAATGAAAATAGCAATCAAAATAATCACGACTACGATTGCAGAAAGGGTGAGTGTTTTTTTGAACACTTTTTCTTTTAAATTGAGTCGCTTTGCCTGGAAAGTTACAGCGGGCATGCTTTTGATCGTTTTTTTATTGACAAATGCTGTGAAAATATCAGAGATATTTTCACAGCATTTGTTTGTTATTATTAAAGAAGAATGCTCTTTACATCAACGGATTTGAATCAAAAGTAACCGATTTCAAAATTTCTTCTGCCTTTTTAACCGCTGCATCAGGCAATGGTGCGTAGCCCAATTGTTCCGCATATTTCTGTCCCTCATGAATTACATAGTTTATAAGGTTAATTGTTGCTTTTGCAGACGCTTCTGTTCTGTTATTATAAGATTGATTTTTATAAACAAGCAAATAGGTAAAACTGCAAATCGGATATCCATCAGGAGCATCTGTATTTGTCAATGAGACCCTCATATCTGCCGGCAGATCAATTGCAGCAGCAGCGCTTGATGATTTCAAACTTGCTTCTACAAAGTTTCCTGATTTATTTTGCAATGTTGCTGCAGGCATTTTATTTTGTAAAGCATAAACCAGTTCAACATATCCGATGCTGCCGGGCGTTTGTTTTACCAAACCACTTACCCCTTCATTTCCTTTTGCCCCAAATCCAATCCAATTTATTGCCCATTTTGGCCCTAAAATGGCTCATAAAATGCGTTGATTAGACCACAGAGCCCAATGCTAAATTGTGTTGTTTTCGACATGGAA
>JBQCFO010000466.1:0-5532 GCA_051959055.1 Ginsengibacter sp.
TGATGCGGATCAGCGATGATGGACGGGGAATGATTTCAGTTCTAAGGGTTACAGACATACAGGATAAACCAAAATTATTTTCCACATTTATGTTGCAGATGCTGGCAGAATTATATGCAGTTTGTCCGGAAGTAGGGGATCTGGACAAGCCGAAACTGATTATTTTTATAGACGAAGCTCATTTGATTTTTGAAGAAGCGAGCAAAGCATTGCTTGATCAGATAAATACCGTTATCAAATTAATCCGTTCCAAAGGAATCGGTATTTATTTTTGCACTCAAAATCCAATGGATGTGCCCTCAAGTGTTTTAGGTCAATTGGGTTTGAAAATCCAACACTCATTAAGGGCATTTACGGCTGCCGACAGGCAGGTGATAAAACAAACTGCACAAAACTATCCCGAAACTACTTTTTATAAAACCGACGATTTAATAACCCAATTGGGAATCGGTGAAGCATTGGTTACTTTATTGAATGAAAAAGGAATTCCAACTCCATTGGCGCATACCATGATGTGCACTCCCAGAAGCCGCATGGACGTATTAACAGAAAGTGAAATAGATACAATTGTAGATCATTCAAGGTTGGCTGCAAAATACAACCAGGTAATTGATAGTGAAAGCGCCTACGAAATTTTGAACAGTAAATTGCAAAATGCTGATGCTGTTTCCCGGGTAAATACGGGAAAAACGGCAAAGCCTGAAGAAACGACTTTAGAAAAAGTGGTAAATAATACGGTAGTGAAAAGTATGATGCGTACTGCAGGAAACACCATTGTAAGAAGCCTTTTAGGGTCTCTAGGCCTGGGCGGCAAAACCCGTAAATCCACTAACTGGTTCTGAAATCGTTTCAAAATTTAAATACATATTGCCATATACTCCAAAAAACAGACCGTCCAATAAATAGAAGTGCTTTTTCGTCATATAAACATACTATTTTTTGGAATATGGTTTCAATATTTATTGCTGATAAGTAATTTTCTCATATCTTCGCTTCGGTTTTTCATAGGATATTGGATTTTAAAGCGGGACTAGATGTCTATCTGGGTCCCCTTTTTTTTGCCTCCTATTGATATGGATATAAAGTATAATTAATATTGTCGTATGAATTATTTATAAGGATTTAATTAATCCTTCATTATTTACCATAATAATATTTTCTCTCTGTAAAAAAGTCAGAACCTTTCTTATATTATTTTCTTTAAAGGGTGAAAGTTTTTCAAAAAGCTCTGCTGAGGAAAGTGCATGCCCGCTGCTTAATTTTTTTATTTGGTTAGAAATAGCATTGAACTCATCATTAGAGAGAATCAGATTATTATTTTTTAGGCAATTATCACAAACGCCGCAGCTGTGAAGATTATGATCATTGAAATAGAATCCAATCATTTCACTTCTACACCTTCTTTCATTCGTAGTAAAGTGAATCATTGCCCTGAGTCTTTTTTGGTATGCTTCTTTTCTTTTTAAAATATTTTTTTCATTGATAAAAAGATCTTCTGCTCTTACACGATTTTGTAAAAAATAAATCTGTGGTTTTTCTTTTTGAGGAATGTAATCAATTATATTATATCCTTTCAATTCGTTGAGCATTTGCAAAACCTGTTCTCTTTTTATTGCAATAAATTTGGAAATTTGCTCTTCATTAATTGCCGATGGAAAATCAAATATTCCATCATAAGAACGCAAAAGGCCTTTAATAACTTCATCGTAATGCGGATGGCTTTGTTCAAAAATGTGCAGCGCTTGTTTATCAATAGTAAATTCAACGGTGGGTGGTGAAAAGAACTGTTCACTATACGTTATTAATTCTTCCTGCTCCAGGATTTTTAAAACACTATTAATCGTATAAGCATCGAGTTTGAAATTTTTTGCAAAAGTATTTATATCGAAATCAAAGGATTTTCCTTCACCGCTACCGGAAGGAAGTTGAAGAAAATTGCACAACGCTCCATATATTTTCCTGATAATTTCTTTGGATGGAAATTTTATTTCCACCTGTTTTTTTAATTGATTTAATTCTGCTTCATTAAACAGTAGAACCGCATAAGATTTTTTACCATCACGTCCTGCTCTTCCTGCTTCCTGGTAATAATTTTCCAACGCATCAGGCACATCATAATGTACAACAGTTCTCACATCCGGTTTATCAATTCCCATCCCGAAAGCATTGGTACAGGCGATAATACGCGTTTTATTATTGATCCAGTCTTCCTGCTTTTTATTGCGTTCTTCCTTGCTAAGGCCTGCATGATAATAATCGGCGCTGATACCATTCATGTTGAGCATTTCGGCAATTTCTTTTGTGCGTTTTCTGGTTTTGCAATAAACAATTCCGGCGCCCGCAACTTTTTTTAAGATCGTTAATAGTTTATTTTGTTTGGATGAAAGTTCAAATGCACTGTAAGAAAGATTCGGTCGCTCAAACGATTGTTGAAAAAGTTGTTGATTTTTTTTAAAAAGTAACTTATCACAAATATCTTTCTGTACTTCCACAGTAGCAGAAGCAGTGAGCGCCAGGATTGGTACATCCGGAAAATACTCACGAATAGCAGCAATGCGCAGATAAGGTGGCCTGAAATCGTAACCCCATTGTGATATACAATGCGCTTCATCTACCGCTATTAAATTAATTTTTATAATTGGCAGATATTCCAAGAACAAATCTGTTTCCAATCTTTCCGGAGAAACATATAAGAATTTAAAATTACCGTAAGCAGCATTCTGTAAGGTTTTTTTCACTTCTGCAAAACTCATTCCCGAATAAATCGAAAGCGCCGGAATTCCTTTATTTTTCAAATTCAAAACCTGGTCTTTCATCAAGGCGATGAGCGGGCTTATCACGAGACATAATCCTTCTTTCGACATGGATGGTACCTGGAAGCAGATTGATTTTCCACCGCCTGTTGGCATAATGGCAAGCGTATCATTGCCTGCTAAAACAGAATGAATTATTTCCTGCTGAAGAGGGCGGAAAGAATCGTAACCCCAATATTTTTTTAAGATTTTTACGGCATCGCTCATCAATGGAAGACTAAATTTTTATAAGGCTGAATATACAAATACAATTGAGCGTTTTTAATCTAAAAATCAGATTAATTTTTGCGATGAAAAGAAAACAGAAATACTGGTTATTTCTTTGTTTGCTGACTTTAAAGGCTCTTCCTCATTTGTGTGGAAAATAAGGTAAATTAAAGATTTTGCCGTTTTGTTATTAAGGTAATCATGTTGCCTACCGTCTTCTCAAGCTGTGTAATTAAAACCTTATCAACCTTAGTAATAATCCGGGTACTAAATGAATCAAGCACCTTCTGTTCTTTCCCTTCCACTATTTTTAAAGAAGCACGGTTTTAAATAAAAAATTTTAAGGAAAAAAAAGATGTCAATAAGGAATTAACTTTTGTAGCACTCATTCAATCTTCAAATCTTTAGCAGGTACTTTTTGTACGTTGCCTTTTTTGTCGGAGATTATAAGATAACCGTTGCTCGCCTTTTCTTCAGTGATCAATTTTTGAGAAACGTTTTTAAGACCTTTTTTCAATCTCCACAAATAACTTTTCAGCAGAGGAAGATACTTCTATTTCGTTTTTAATTTTTCCCATATTTCAAAGTTAATAACTTTTATTTGCTTGTGATGCCACCTCTGGCAATGATTTGTGCCGGAGATTTTGAATTGTCATAAACCGCCCACACATCAACCATTTCAATATACTTTTTTAAATTTTGGATACCTGAGGCAAATCTTCTTTCGATTACTTCTGTTGGAATATTATGTCCTCCGCGGCTAACTCTCAATGCTACACGCTCTATGGCCATTTCTATTGAAGGCAAATAAAAAAATAACAAGACAACTTCCTAATTGATGAGTTGAGCTTTTTTAATAAAATTCAAATAGCTTCTCGTTGCTAATGTTATTTCAATAGAGAATGTATATTTTTCTTCAAGGTTCGATAAGCATGATTCGTCCTGCCTTCATTGCTACTGCTTCAACATTTTCAGGATTTAATTCTGCTGCAATTTCGTCTGCATTTAAAAAGATGCTGCATTGAAAGATTTCCGGCAATAAAGTTTTAGCAGCCGTTGTTTTTCCTGCGCCATTTGGTCCTGCTAGTACATAAAGTGGCATTAATAATGGATTAATTTCTGCACCATTTCATCCAATCTTGATTTTGCTAAAAAATTTTTTTCCAAATTTAAATTAAAAGGAACAGGTGTGTCAAGCGATGCACAACGCATTACCGGTGCATCCAAAAATTCAAAACAATTTTGTGCGATCCATGCGGCTACTTCACCACCGATGCCTCCGGTCAGCGTATCTTCATGAAGTATCAAAGCTTTACCTGTTTTATTTACGCAAGTTCTGATCGCTTTATAGTCGAGTGGCAGCAACGTTCTCAGGTCAAGTATATCGATTGAATTTTCCGGATGTGCATCTGCATATTCTGTAGCCCAGATAACGCCCATTCCATAAGTGATGATACTAACATCTGTGCCTTCACGTACTTGTCTTGCTTTGCCGATTTCAGTTTCATAATGTTCTTCAGAAAATTCAGAACTGATACTTCTGTACAAAGCTTTGTGTTCAAAAAACAACACTGGATTGGGATCGTTTATCGCTGCAATTAATAAACCTTTTGCATCTTCAGGCGTTGAGGGATAAACAACTTTTAATCCCGGTGTATGAACAAACCATGCTTCATTGCTCTGGCTGTGAAACGGCCCTGCACCTACACCAGCGCCGGTTGGCATGCGAATGACTACATCGGCATTTTGTCGCCAGCGATAATTGATTTTAGCAAGGTTATTAATGATCTGATTAAAACCGACAGAAACAAAATCGGCAAATTGCATTTCCACCACGCTTTTAAAACCTTCAAGGCTTAACCCCAAAGCTGTACCAACGATAGCGCTTTCACATAAAGGTGTATTGCGCACTCTCTCTTTTCCAAATTCAGTTACCAGGCCGTCTGTTATTTTAAATGCACCGCCATATTCAGCAATATCCTGGCCCATTAAAATTAAATTTGAATGCACTTTCATAGATTGGTACAACGCTTCTTTTATCGCATCAATAAACCTTGTTCCTCTTGCTGCTGTTGAGTTTGAAGGTACTGATTGAATTTTTGCAGAAGTATTTTTCTTTGCATAAACCTCTTCGGCCTGTTCTTTAAAAATTGATGAATCCGGAATAGAAAAACTACTTATTTCTTCTTCTGCTGCAGCATAACTTTTTTCAATGTATTCCTTAATCTCATCCTTTATTTCTGCAATTTGAAGATTGGACAGCACCTTTTGTTCCACTAAAAAGTGTTCGTAATTTTTTATCGGATCTTTTTCAATCCATTGTTCAAACATTTCTTTAGGCACATATTTTACACCGCTCGCTTCTTCATGTCCACGCATTCTAAACGTCATGCATTCGATGAGATAGGGCTTTTGATTTTTAATACAATATTCGCGAACGCCTTTCACTGTTTCATAAACTGAGAGAATGTTGTTGCCATCAATTTGCACACCTTCCATTCCATAACCTTTG
>JBQCFO010000467.1:0-7053 GCA_051959055.1 Ginsengibacter sp.
ATGAAATATAGAAACACAAAAGTGTGGTTGGTCATTCGATTTTGCTGGTTTCTTTCATGGCTAATTGTTTACTTTTTCGTTCTAAAACCACACTTTACAACAATACAGAATATCGTTTTCGGCACTTTTCTAGCAGGTGGATTTGTTTATTTTTTTTACAGGTTTAAAAGAATTTTTAAGAGTTAGGATTTATATTCAGTTTTATAAATCAGACATCCATCTCCATAACTCAAAAACCGGAACTCATGCGTCAACGCATATTCGTAAATTTCCTTCCATTTCTTCCCAATCATCGCAGCGACTAACAAGAGCAAAGTAGATTTTGGCTGATGAAAATTGGTAATCATTCCATTGATTATTTTGAAAGAATAACCAGGTGCAATGATAATTTGGGTTTGAATAAAAAGCCGGTCTAATTTTTTAATAATTAAATAATTCAATAATGAAGTCAGGCAATCCTTTGCTGAAATATTTTGTGAAAATAACTCCTTGTCATACACTTCCCATTGGTCTATTTTTAATTTTTCAAATTCAATAGCCGGGTTGAGAAAAGCTTTTAATCCCATCCAGTAAAGGCTTTCAATAGTTCTTACAGAAGTAGTACCTACGCAAAATATTTTCAGACCAACTTTTTGAATCAGTTGTTCAATAAAATTTGTAGAAACATCAATCCATTCAGCATGCATTTCGTGGCCTTCCATGCTCGTAGCTTTTACAGGTTTGAAAGTGCCCGCGCCTACATGAAGCGTCACAAATCCTGTGTCAATATTTTTTTTCTTTAATGATGAAAATATTTCTTCGGTAAAATGTAAGCCGGCTGTAGGCGCCGCTACGGAGCCTTCGTGAGCCGAATAAATTGTTTGATAAGTTTCAGAATCGCTTTCTTCCGCTTTTCGCTTGATATAAGGCGGCAAGGGCGTTTCACCCGCATGATCGATGATCTCTGCGAAAGAATAATTTCCAGGATTCCACGATAATTCTACCACATAAGCATCGCTTAATTTTTCAACCAAAGTGGCTTTTAAGATAATTTTTTCATCATTAATTTTAATTTCTTTTTCAAGATATTTTTCTTTCCATTTTCCGGCTCCGCCAATCATACATTTCCATCTTACTGATTTCTTTTGAGAAAGAACTACTGCATAATCATTTATTTTTTCGTACGGTTCCAGGCAAAATATTTCTATCACTGCCCCGGTTATTTTTTTAAATAAAATCCTTGCTTTGATTACTTTGGTATCATTAAAAATAAGAAAAGAATTTTCAGGTAACTGATTTGCAATATTTCTATAAATATCTTCCGATATGACTTCATTTTTATAAATCAATAATTTCGACTCATCTCTCTTTTTCAGTGGATAAACCGCAATTTTTTCTTCCGGTAAAGAATAATCAAAATCGGTGATGGACAAATTTTTTGGATGCATGTTGCAAAGGAAAGAATTTATAAATTCATTTGTCGTTTTTGAAAATAATCATAACAGTAAACAAATAAATAACGCAAATTCTTATTTAGTACCCCGTTTTTTTGATCACTTCTGCTGCCGGTAGCGTCCCTGACAACAGTGATAATCTAAAAATGGGTTGTTGGCGAGGACGCCAGCAACAGCTAAGCCCAACAACAGCCTGTGCAGTTTGAAATAACTAAAAAAAATGAGAAAATTGAAACCCGGTAAACATACAAATAAAGCAGATTCCTGTTTTGTTTTTCGCTTACGCCGTTTTTTTAATTACCGGAAATTCCAATGTAAAACAGCTTCCCTTTCCCGGTGTACTTTCAGCTTTTATTTTGCCGTGAAGCGCATCTACAACAGATTTTACATAGCTAAGGCCAAGACCAAATCCTTTGATGTTGTGAATATTACCGGTATGAGCGCGATAAAATTTTTCAAAAACACGGTTTAAAGTTTCTTTGTTCATTCCAATGCCATTGTCTTCTATTTTGATCCGGATGTGCCCATTGAAATTGGAAGTGGTTAATTTGATTTTCAGGTTTTCTTTTGAATATTTTACAGCATTATCCAAAAGATTATTGACGATGTTGGTAAAGTGAACATCATCTGCCAAAATCAAATCATTTGCTGCATTAAAATGGGTTTCTAAAACACCGTTCTTTTCATTTAAAGGAAGTTGAATATTGTTGATTGCAGAGGTGACCAATTCATGTGCATGGAGCGGAACTTCTTTTAATTGTACTGCATCCTTATCCATTAAAGCCGCTTGCAGTATGGTTTCTACCTGCTTGTTCATCCTTTTGTTTTCTTCTTTGATGATGCCGGAAAAATAATCCATTTTAGTTTTATCATTTACTACCTTTTCATTTTTCAAAGCATCTACAGCGAGCGAAATGGTTGCCAGCGGAGTTTTAAACTCATGCGTCATATTGTTGATAAAATCGGATTTTATTTCGCTTAATTTTTTCTGCCGGAGCAAAGCCCTGATGGTTATAAAGAAAGCGGTAAAAATGATAAAAGTGAAGATGACTGCGCCTACAAGCATCCATACCATTTGTTTCCAAACGACATTCCTGATATGTGAAACAACGACCACTAAAAGCTCCTGCGGAGCGAGCCCTTCAGCCATGCTGCCACCTGGCGGATCGAGAGGATAAACGAAGGACAGATTGTGCATGGTATCACTATACGCGTTGTAAAAATTCCTGGATTGAAGATCATCCCCGATCATGGAAGTGGTGGTAATCGCAAATTCAAAATCGAGATTTTTGATATTATTTTTTTCAAATTCTTTATTGATCAAAGTGCGGATCTCATGCCGCGAAAAATTGTGCGCAATGGTGGTTGGGAATACATTTAAAGGGAATAAAAGATCGGCATTTTTCCTGTTGTCAAACGGAGAAATTTTTGCCCTTTCATTTACCAGTTCTTTGGCTGCCTGAATGGTTACCATTTTTACGGTTTCTTCAAACTGTAGCTCTTTATCCTGCAAAGCCTGTTTGATCCAAACGTACTGAAAAAAAATAATTCCCAACAAAGAAGCAAAAACAAGAACAGTAATTAATGGGAAAATTTTTTTCATGCGCGACAAATTTAAAGCTGATGCGTACTAAAAGTTGATAGCAAGTAGTTAAGTTTAATTTTTTAACTATCTCTTATCTTTTATTTATTATCATAACACAGGCTTTTTACTTTTTTTTGAGCAAATAAAATTAATTTAGTTTTATGATAGCACCGGCAAAAGGAATTTTATTGATAGCAAACCCGTTTTTAAAAGATCCAAATTTTAGCAGGACCGTTATTTTTATTTGTGAAAATGTGCCTGAGGGCACTTTTGGTTTTGTTTTGAATAAACAATTTTCGAAAAATCTGAAAGAACTTTTACCAGACATGGATATGCCTGCTTTGCCTGTTTACCTTGGAGGGCCGGTACAGGCCAATTCCCTGCATTTTATTCATCAATACCCGGATCTGATTAGTGGAGGTGAAAAGGTTTTTGATGGAGTATATTGGGGCGGAAATTTTGAAAGCCTGCAGATTCATTTGAAAAATCATACGATTAATCCTGATAAAATCCGTTTTTTTATTGGCTATAGTGGCTGGACAGAAGGTCAATTGGACCAGGAAATGAAAATTGACAGTTGGCTAACAGTAAAAGCTACACGAAAATTAATCTTTGGAACCAGCGCTTCCGAAACCTGGAAAGAGTCGCTTAATTATCTTGGAGGCGATTACAGAATGCTGATTAATTACCCGATAGATCCACAGTTGAATTGATGTGGTAAATAAAAATGTGAAAAGATGATTAGCTAATGTGCTAATGCTGCTGATAATAATTCAATTCAGTAATTTGATAATTCAGCAAACAAATAAATAAAGTCAATTCTTATATTGGGCTTTTACTTTCCAAAACATTGCAACTGATGCTTCTGTTTATTTAATTTACAAGTGAATGCTATGTGCCTTTCCTGTTTGCGCTTTGCCTATGTTGAAATAACAGGAAGCACCAAAAATTGTTTAAAGAATTATTTGTTTTCGTTTTTGATTTATCATTTAAAACGATAAGAAAATAATAATGGCAAACTTCTTGATTAAATAATCAAAAAAGACCGTTATGAAAAGACTCATTATTTTGCTTACCCTGATGACCGTTGCTGTATTTCTGATGCTTCCTGAAAAAGACCGGGAAGAAATAAAACATGAAGGAAGGAGACTCAAAAAGAAATTAAAAAAGACACACTTTCCTAAAAATGAACCTGCAGCTGTATAATTATTTACAATAACTTATTTTTACCCAAAAACGATTGCTTTATAAATTATTATTTATTCCATCGAGAATAGCTCTGTGGTTCTATTGCAGGAAAATTGTGGTTAATAATAAGGCGATGCTTAGTGAAGGTGGCCCATTACTGATTGCATCGAATCATCCAAACTCTTTTTTGGACGCTGTAATAGTAGCTACTCTTTTTAAACACCCGGTTTATTCGCTCGCACGTGGAGATGCTTTTGCAGGAAAATTTCTTACAAAAATTCTCAACTCATTGAATATGCTTCCGGTTTACCGTGTGAGTGAAGGAGTAGAAAACCTCGAGCAGAATTATACAACTTTCGACGCGTGTCAACAACTATTTGAAGAAAACAAAATCGTTTTAATTTTTAGCGAAGGCCGGTGTATCAATGAATGGCATCTTCGTCCTTTAAAAAAAGGAACTGCCCGTATGGCACTGAATGCGTGGGAAAATAATATTCCTCTTCGCGTATTGCCTTTGGGGATAAATTACAGTTCTTTCAGATTTTATGGGAAAAATGTTTTTTTAAATTTTGGAAGCATTATTTCCAAAAATGATTTTGACACTCAGATTTCTGCTGCAAAATGTTTGAATCTATTCAATAAAAAACTGAATCAACAATTAGAAAAACTTGTTTTTGAAATTAATGAAAACGACCGGGAAAAAGCGAAAGATTATTTTCAGATGAATCAGCCTTTGGTAAAAAGAGTATTGTTGTCCATTCCTGCAATTATTGGTTTTGCGACAGGTGCTCCATTATATTTTGTCTTACATTTAATAATAAAAAACCGCGCTCATGACCATTATGATTCTGTAATGACGGGATTATTATTTTTCCTTTATCCTTTATATCTTTTGATAATTACAGCCTTTATCTTTTTTTATACAAAAAATGCTTTCTTCTTTTTATTACTGATTTTATTGCCATTTTGTACCTGGAGTTATTTGCAAATAAAAAAACAGATTTAGAAACTTTTACACAACGGAGGAGGAATTAGCGATATTTATTCGTTTACTGCTATGAATCTTGAAAAGCCACATTCAGAAAAGGATCGCGATTTTGAATCAGATAAAAAAAGGGCAACAATATTTGCTGCCCAAAGTCGTAGGTTCTTCAATAATAACTTAAAACGGGTAGTCTTTCAAAAACACATTGAACGCATTAGATCATAAATATTGGAATAAAAAAGAGGCTATTTGGATTATAACATTTACCGAATACTGCAAAAATGTTGCCAAAACCGAAGTTTGAAGCAATTTTTAAAATTTTAACTAAGTAAATTCTACCAGGTATTCTAATAAAAATCATTTGTCAGATATTACTCTATTGTGTAATGGAAACAAAGCATTGTCATTTCAAATTTCTTTTCGTTTCCTCTTGAGAAAAAAATTTGTGAAAAAACAGGAGTTGATAACTGATTGCATTACCCCAATATTGCCAGGTATGCGCGCCATTTCTTTCTGTGTAATCATGAGGGATTTTAAGCAATAAAAGTTCTGAATGTAGTTGCCGGTTTGTTTCAATAAATGGATCATTCACGCCACAATCAAAAATGATGGCAGGGGTTTGTGAAGGAATTTTCTTTATCATATTTACTACTGAATTTTTATAAAAATTGTCATTATTCAATGTGTCGCCTAAAACTTTTGTCAGTTCATAATGATTTTTCCAGGGCACCAGGTCCTGCACACCACTCATACTTCCTGCAGCTCCAAAAGTATCCGGATGTTTCCAGGCAAGCGACAATGAACCTTGGCCGCCCATACTCAAACCCGCAATAGCACGCGAATTTTTTGCAGCAATTGTGTGGTAAGCAGAATCAATATAATGAGGCACTTCAGAAGAAATATAAGTTTCATAACGGATGCTGCTATCTACCGGGCTGTCAAAATACCAACTGTTATAATTTCCATCAGGACAAACGATGATCAATTGAAATTCATCGGCATAATTTTTTATTTGCGGAACTTTTTTTATCCAGTCAGAATAATTTCCGCCATAGCCATGTAAGAGATAAACAACAGGGAAACGGTTCGTGCTATTGTAATACGAATCAGGAAGTACAACGACACATTTACTGCCTTTGTGCATTACTGAGCTGTAAATATTTATTGTATCAACAGAAGCGGCATGGATGGTTTGGGAAACCCAAAAAGCAATCAGCAGCAAAATAAATTTTTGATTTTTTTTCATTCGATAAAAGTAAAAACAATTGGTTTTAAGAACCAGGAAAATTTAGCAGGAAATTTGCTTTATTAAAGAAACCGTTTTTTAATTTATTTAAAATCTATACTTTTTATGAAAACATGCTTTCTGTTTTTGTCTGCTATCTTTTTCTCTTTCATTGTCAATGCTCAGCTTCATACCACTCCCAAATGCCCGGATTTTAATATTGATATTTTGAAGGGAAGCGTAAATGGGATTATATTTCCTAATGCCACAGTAGATCAAATCAAAGCGAATTTGCCTTGTTTTACCAGCTTTCAGGAGGAAGCAGATTCTTCCAAATGTGGAGGCGGTGTTTATTATAAAGACAAAGATGTTTCTTTTTATACGAGGCGCGATTATGTAGAAATAGGTCCTGGTTTTAAAGGAAAACTGAGCCTGCCGTTAATGCATGCATCCCGTAATAGTTTATTTCAATGGCTGGGCGCACCTCAAATGAAAGACAAAAACTGGGATGCATTTCAAACCTCTTATGGAATATTAATTTTGTATTACGATCCGACAGATAAGGTAAATAAAATACAATTCAGCACTGAAAAAGCCAACACAATCCGGCTTTGTGAATAAAGCGCTTATAAAAAAG
>JBQCFO010000468.1:0-2927 GCA_051959055.1 Ginsengibacter sp.
GTTTCAAAGGCTCCGCCGGAAGTCATATCACCTACAATGCAAGGGTTTCTTACTTAAATTTCAGCAATCAGCCTTTGTTTGTGAATGACACAATAACGGGCAGATCGTTTGATATAGTGAATGAATCGGGAATGAAAGCAATCCGGATTCATGGTTAACTGGGTTATACCATACAGGAAAATTTTTCTTTATTGGGCGGCATTACTTTTAACCAATACAGCGACCTTAAAGACAATGAAAAAGCCTGGGGCTTGCTGCCATTGGAAATCAATGGCGGCCTGCGCTGGAATCTATTTAAAGATTTTATGTTGAAAAGCGATGTTTTCTTTTGGGATGGCGCGCAGTATCGCAATAAATCTTTATCCAGTCAAAAGCTGAAGCCCGCGTTTGATTTAAATGCCGGTGTTGAATTTAAAGTGCTTACAAAATTTGATCTCTGGCTGCAGTTCAATAATTTATTTAAGAATAAATACCAGCGTTGGAATCAGTATGAAGTGTTAGGATTTAATGTGTTGGGCGGAATTATTTATTCGTTTGGAGAAAAATGATCAGGTCATGTTTGAAGCGTTGTATAAATATTTAATATTAAATGGAAGATTGGGCTTTCCGGGAATGGGTTCGCTGATAATAGAAAACCTTCCGGTAGAACATGATTTTGCCCATAAAAAAATATATCCGCCTTTACCTGTAATCCGCTGGCAGGCAGACATGATAGCGCCGGATCAGCAGTTTTATAAATTTATTGCTTCCGATCTTGCACTAAATGAAGTAAATGCCATCGGGCAGTTTAATGATTTTACTTATCAGCTAAAAGAAACCATTGCTCAAAAGGGTATGGCAGAATTACCCGGAATAGGAAAATTAAAAAAAGAGTTTGCCAATACCTATTCTTTTGATCCGGCCTATTCGCTGAACGATTATTTTCAGCCTGTTACCGCTGAATATGTAAATCCGCAAAATAATCAACCCTTGGCAGAGGAAGAGCCGGCTGATATAAGCCTGAATCCGGCAAAAGCAAGACGCTTAAAAGAAAAACCTGCCGATGCAAACTGGTGGATCTATGCGCTGATTCTTGCGCTACTCGGAATTGCCGGTCTTATTTATCATTACATGGTTTAACTAACCTGTTGCATTGTTTAATGGTTGCATTGTTACATTGTTATATTGCTAAATGAATCAAGCAATTAAACCATTCAACAATGCAACCATTCACCTACTTCTTCTTAACTTTTCTAAGTCGTACCGCTGCATTTGTCTGGTAGTTACTGTTCAGCGTTATTTCATACCGGTTATTTTTATCGGTAATAATCATTAATGCTGAATTGGGTGGTATTATTCCGAGATTTTCTGCAAACATGGAGAGATCATTATTGGTTTCGTCATCATTTACATGCACATAAAACCGAATCGGTTCCCTTGTTTTTAATAATTGTTTGTACTGTACAAGTTTATTGTTATAAAAAACAGAGACGGTATCATAATCAAATTCGCCATTATCATATAAGTCAATTCTTACAGAATCTTCCGAAACGTCCAAAACACGAACGATGTCTTTGGCGCGCATTTTTACAAGTTTTTCAGCCTCTTTTACAAGATTTATCTGTGGCTGTTGTGGCGGTACAGGTTTTTCGGAAATGGGAACCGATGCAACTACTGGTTTTGCAGTATCTTTTGCAGGCGGAACGGCAACGGCAACAGGCTCTGGTGCCGGTGTAAAAGCTTCCAGGTCCAGTTCCTTTTTTACAATCCTGTCTTTTAATTCCGGTTCATTGGTCATTGATTTTTTAAACCGGATATTTATAGGCGGTGCAGTATAAGCATGCAACGCATCCGGTAAAAAGCTTCCGGATAAAGTACTTTCCGTTTGAGCAACTTTTAAAATAAAAGATGCCGACATGATGGCGTCTACACCGGTTCCAAGGTCAACGGATTTATAAAAAATAATAGGAATAGGGCGTAGTTTCAGTTCGCGTGTTTTTGCATTAAAAGTTCCTGTTACTTTATTGCTGAAATAACCGTCGCGGAAAAAATAATTGAAATAGCCGGTTACTGTGCTACCGTTTTGTTTCAAAATGAATTCACATAAATATCCATTTGTTCCAAAGTTTACATCTACATTTCCCACACCGTACCATTTTCCATTTACATTTTGTGCCGAAAGCGAAGAACTGGTGATACCTGCAACAAACAATAAAAAAATAATTCTCTGAACAAATGATCTCATGATTCAACCTTGATTTGCAAATTTTAACGCGACCTGGTAAAATTTATTTTAAAAAACGTTTGATTTCTTTCTCTGTATCTCTTTTCTTAATGGTTTCTCTTTTGTCGTGCAATTTTTTACCGCGCCCCAATCCAATCTCTATTTTTACTAAAAATTTATCATTAAAAAATACCCGCAAAGGCACAATGGTCAATCCCTTTTCCTTGATACTGTTTTGAAGCCGTCTTAACTCTCTTTTTGTCAATAATAATTTACGGTCATGAACAGCAATATGATTGTTGGATGTACCCAAATTATATTCTGCAATATACAACCCTCTTATCCATAATTCGCCTTTATCAAAAAAACAAAAACTGTCATTAAAGCTTAATTTACCCTGCCGGATGGATTTTACTTCCGTTCCCAGCAATACAATGCCCGCCACATATTTATCTTCTATGAGGTAATTAAAATACGCTTGCCGGTTATTCATCTCATTTGCCATAAAAAATGCCAACTGTTTTTATACAGTTGGCAAAAGTACGAAGCTAAAAATGATCTGGTGTTTTAAAAATATTGTTTATTGATGTAGAAAAATGCTGTTCAATTTGTTCCGTTGCTAATTCTGAAATAATTTGACAAGTACTGCCAGTTTTTCTTTTAAATCTTTCCTGTTTACAATAAAATCCAAAAACCCATGTTCCAGCAAAAACTCACTTCTCTG
>JBQCFO010000469.1:0-6666 GCA_051959055.1 Ginsengibacter sp.
CGACAAAGGTGTTGGACTCATGGTAAATACCCAAAAGGGCTATCCGGAATTTATTTTTTTCTGCAGGCGACAACATCAACTTCAAATTTTAAAATGTTACCCAGGCATCCAATAAGGGTGGTTCTGGCAGGATATGGCTCGGTGAAGTATTCTTTATAAATCCTGTTGAACTCAGCCAGGTCTTCCTGCTGCCCTACGTAGTTTCTTACCTGCACCACATCCTCAAAAGAAAGACCACAGGCCGATAAAATAGCGCGCACGTTCTCAAAAGAACGCCGGCATTCATTTTCAAAAGTGTCTTTGATAATCTTTCCATCTTTATCTACTGAAGCCTGCCCGGAAATAAAAATGAAATTCTCGGCCTCTACTGCCGGACTAAAAGGCAGTGGACTGGAAGGCATGTTGCTCCCTTTAATGTGTCGGATACTCATATTGAATGATTTGAATTTACAATTTCCGGTTCTGTGAACTTATTGGCAATTTCTTCAAGCGAATTGGTCATTTGAAGTATTTCATCGTCATTCCATTTTAACGGAGGCGCCAATAAGGGTGACTTCGGGTCGCCTATATCTATCTGATGCTTGAGCAACATCGCCCGTCTGTAGAAAGACCATATAACCGGCAAAATATCTTCAATTAAATTTTGAAATACAAGCATGAATTCATTGCCAAGCGTCACATTCCCCTGCAAAAACTTTTCACGCACCTGTTTAAATGTGGCGGGTAATAAATTGTAGGTAGAACCGATAGCGCCGGCTGTGCCACACAATGCTGCCTGGCACATCAGTTCGTCTGCGCCGCTGAACAGCTTCCACACACCTTGTGTTTGCCTGTACACACTGCTGATCTCTAAAAGATTTAAGGTAGTCAGTTTCATTCCGACAATGTTGGGGATGTTCATTAATTTTTCCACGAGCAATTTATTGGTGGCATGGCCAATCTGGTATGGAAGAAAAGGGAGATCAGTGGCATGGGCAATTTTACTGTAATGCTCAAAAGCCATATTGCCGGAGGATCCATAGTAAATAGGCCCTACGGAAGAAATGGCGTCGGCTCCTGCTTTTGCCGCGTGCCGCGCAAGTTTAATACATTCTTCGGTGCTGATGGCGCCAACCTGGACTATCGTTCCTACCCGCCTGTTGATGATTTGTAAAGAAATGTCTGCAATTTCTTTTCTCTCTGCTTCATTGAATAAAAACCCTTGTCCCGTAGAACCAAGTAAGTACAGGCCATCTACACCTTCCTTAATCAGTAATTCGATTAATTTTTCAAGTTCTGTCACGTTTACTTTTCCATTTTTACCAATGGGAGTGAACATGGCGGGCCACAAGCCCCGAAGTTGATCTTTAAAATGCTTCATCTTTTTTTATAGTTTCTAGAAATTGTGAAAGATTGGTTGGGTTTATTTTTTTCTCCATCGCTGGCAGATTAAAGTGTTGCGCAACGGCGCTTATGTCTTTAAATCCGGAGCCCGTGATAATGCACACTATCGTTTCGTCCGGATCTAATTCTTTTCGTCTCATTGCGTCAGCAAGGGCAGCGATGCTGGCTGCGCCGGCCGGTTCACAAAAGATTCCTTCTCTTTGTGCCAAATCCTTTTGGGTTTTAAAAATGAGCTCATCCTCCACGACATATCCTGTGCCACCCGTTCTGCGGCAATGCAGCACCGTCTCATTACCGTCCAAAATACCTGGCACCTGTAAACCACTGATCAGGGTAGAAGAACAACTTATTTCCGTTGCCGTTTCTTTTCCATTTCTAAGTGCACCTGCAATGGTATTATTGCCTGAAGGTTGCACGCAGTGTACTTTACAGCCGGATAGATATTTTTTATATTGTAAAATGCCTTTGGCAATTGCGAGTGTAAGTCCGCCGCCGCCTGAAGGAGAAAATATATGTTGCACATCGCCCCGCAGTTCATCTAAAATTTCATAAGCAATGGTTTGTACGCCTGCCATCCCTTCGGGGCAATAACAATAAGCGCTGATGGGAAGGGATATATTTTTTTCCTTTGCCACTTCTGCAAGCAATGAAAAAACCTTTTTGGTAACAAGGGAATCTATTCCAAACTGCTTTACCATTATCAACTTGCTGGCATACAGCTGCATCTGTTGGATTTTGGGTAACGGAGCGCCATCCACAATTACCAGGTAACAGTCAATACCGGCTGCGCCGGAATAAGCAGCAAGCGCTGCACCATTATTCCCGCTTGAAGTGGACAATAATGAACTTACTTTTTTTTGAAGAAGTGAACTAATGAACATGGCAGCGAACCTGTCTTTATAAGATCCGGTAGGATTTAAATTTTCCAGTTTGAAGTACAGGTTTTTTAATCCCAATGACGGTCCAATAAAGTGCGACTTTACAAGCGGAGTGTGACCTTCGCCTAAGGTGAATCTGCAATCTTCAGGAACTGCAGGTAAGAGTTCGTTATAGTGCCAGATGCTTTTCAATATTCGTTGGGGAATTGAAGTTTTTTAATAGCGTAACTGCTGAAATTATTTGATAAACCGCCATCAATAGTCAGATCGCAACCGGTGATATAACCGGCGTTTGCCGATGCCAGCCACAGAATTGCCCGGGCAATATCATCGGCTGTTCCGGGCCGGCCAAGAGGCGTTCTTTCGATGAGTTCTTTTGCTATTTTTTCACTGATATTATCTCCCGTATAGCTTTTATAATCGGTGCTCATTTCCGTATCAATAAAACCGGGCTTTAAACAAACTACCCTGATTCCACTTCTGCCATAGGTAATCGCCAGCTCTTTTGTAAGGCTCTCGAGGGCTCCTTTGCAGGCAATGTAAGCAGGACTGTTGCCTCCTGGTTGTTGCGACATAATGCTGGACGTGTTTATAATAACTCCGTTAATATTCCTTTCTTCCATTGCTGCCGCACACATTTTCGCTAAAAACGCAGGTGCGGTAATACAAATTCTGAACGTCTTTTCCCAGGTAGCGAGGTCTATGCTGCGCATGGTTTCAATCGTTCTCCACGCCGCATTATTGATCAAAACATCTATCCTGCCAAATCTTTCTATGGCTAGGCCGGGAATTGAATCCACAAAATTCATATCGGAAAGATCGCCACAGTATACAAGGCATTCTCTGTTGTACAACTTTTTAATTTCCTCTTTTAATCCGAGCAACGAAGCTCCGCTTGTGGCAACTACCACCGTTTCATAGCCGGCTTCTGCAAATGCCAGCGCTGTTTGTCGTCCTATTCCTTTTGACGCTCCGGTTATAATCGCGACTTTATTTTGCATAGATCACTTTTTTAAATTGATAAGGCACAGGTAATATGCCTCCTAAGGAATCCCCGGCATGAACCCTCGAAGATATTCTCAACATAAAAAGAAGGCCATCCTCGTTAGAGATTATTTTTGTTTTCGTGTTCAGTACCGGATTTACAACATGACCTAATAAACTGCCCTTTTTCACTTCCTTTCCGATTGAAACGGAAGGAATAAAAATTCCATTTCCCGGTGAAGGCAGTTTGCTTTGCAAATGACCTTCGCCGGGCCTGTAATCTTCAAGCCAGGTAAACAAGCTGTTGTTTGGTTTAAATTCCGAATCAATCATTCCAAGGCTTTTAAGAACATTTTGACATCCGTCTTCATAAAGTCGGATGGTTTTTTTATTGATAAATAGTCCACCCCCACATTCGGCATAAATAGCCGGTACATTCAAATCCCTTGCTGCGGAAAGTGTGCGCCCTTTGGCTTTTGCATCTGTTCCCCAGATCAACGGAAGTCCAAACTCTTTTGCCATTTTTTGCTGCTTGATCAATATCTCTTTTTCGGGATGAAGCATATACCCCGTCAGCGGTAAGATATCGAATACAGCACCTCCGGTATGCAGGTCGATCAGATAATCTGCTTCTTTTATCAATTTGCTGATCGCTGCGGCTGCCCTTTCGGTCGTCGTGCCGTTTTCTTTACCCGGAAATGTTCTTGCCAAATCTTTTTCATCATTGCCGGTGCGTTTGCTGAGTTCAAATGCTGAAGCATTTGCAACCGGAACGATACTTACCTTTCCTTTACTGATTTTATTTTGCAACTTTTTTATTAAACCGAGTGCAGCAAGCATAGGCTCACCCTCATCGCCGTGCACGCCTGCAATAATCAGCATATGTGGGCCGGTCACTCCGCTGGCTATTGTGTTGAGGTCAAAATATTTATGAGGGATTTCTGTAAGCAATACTGTTTATTTTATAGGCCAAAATGCAAATAAAAAACAAATATACGTAAATAAGTAAGACATATGTATATTTGATTTTTATTTTAAAAAACAATTTTTAAAAAAGAAGCTTAAACCTGATCGCGACGAGGTTAATCTCAACGTGGGGTGAATCAGTTAAGTTGCTATCGCAATAAAAATTGCATCAATGAAAAAACGGAAAATCACAATGATGGGAAATAGCCGGCGGCTATTTATTAGCAATGCCTCGAAAGCAGTTTTAATTGGATTTGCTCCCGTTTTACCAGGCATATTATCCACTTCAGCGCGTACAAAAAAAGTAGCAGGTAATGCAGAAGGTGACCTCGAACAAATAAAAGCGTGGATTGCAAATAAGAAAGAGCCATTGAAGTGGATCTTCACAGGAGACAGTATTACTCAAGGCGCCAGGCATACCTTTGGATTCCGCTCGTATCCGGAAATATTCTCAGAACATATCCGGTTTGAAATGAACAGAGGCAGAGATATAGTGATCAACACAGCAATCAGTGGTAACGTCGCAGAAAATATTCTGAATGATTTTGATTGGCGTATCACACAATTTAATCCTCAGATTATTTCTCTGATGATAGGAACCAACGATGCGGCCACTATTCGAAATATTTCCGTAAACACTTTTGAAAAGAACCTGGTAACGCTCATTCAGAGATTCAGAAAACTTCACGCTATTCCTGTTCTTCATACGCCTAATATGATCGACACTTCTGAAAAGAGTGGAAAGGAAAGGATTACGCTTCCACAGTACGTGGATGCAATCAGAAAGGTGGCTAAAGAATCGAACGTTATTTTAGTTGACCATTGGGAGTATTGGGCAGACAACAGTGAAAGAGCGCTCGATGAGAAGTGGCGAAACGATCCGTTACATCCAAATGGGAGAGGTCATCTGGAAATGGCAAGGTTACTTTTTAAAACACTTACAATTTTTGATAACGAATCCTTTACTTGTACGGGTACGGTGAACTTTTAATAATCCCGTTTACGTATCATCCAATTAAAAAGTTAAGATATGAAAATAATGAAGCCATCAAATTTAGTATTGACATTAGCAGTGTTGTTTTCTCTCGGCGGCTGTAATGTAACCAGGCAAAAGGACCATTCCGGAATGCCTTTTACCATTGAAATTTTAAGAGACAGCCGTGAAGTGGTTTTAACACAAACCCTGCCGTGGGAAGAGCAGATGATGGGATATTTTAAGGTCTTAAAAATTCGTCCCGGCTTTTGGCAGATGTGGTATTCTTCATGGGATAACAAAAGGAAAGACGATTATTCAGACTATTTGGTTTATGCTCATTCCACCGATGGAAAGAACTGGATTAAAGAAATTCCCGGAAGAAAAAATAATATTCTTCAAGGTACAGGGCATCCGCAAAAAGATGGCATTGTGGAGCAGGACGTATTTATCGAACCTTCAGCAGAATATCCCTACAAAATGATTTATACCGCAAAAGATTCGAGTGATAAATACAAAGAGAAGACTTTTATTGAAGAATCAAAAGATGGCATCAACTGGGTACACAAAAAAGTTTTATGGAATGAAAAACACGACTCACAGTTTTCTGTGGTTCAAAAAGACAGTCTTTATTACATTTATCTGCGGCACTGGGATATGAAGAACAATGTGCGTTATAGAACGATTGGACTAGCAATTACCGATAAAAACTGGAAAACGATAGAAAAGGCTCACAATATTTTAGCATCAGATTTTGATGGTGAATATCCTCATTTGTATAATCCTGCAGCATCGAAGGTAAGTGAAGATTTAACGGTTCTATTCCCCACTTTTTTTAATGAGAAAACCAATGCAATTAAGTTTGGCCTTGCTTACGTATATCGTAACCGGCCGGTTTTAACCGATGAAGACTTTACCAAAGAACTTTTGGAAGGAGAGAATTCTAATTGGGGTATCGTTTCACCAGGACTTATTCGTGCGGGAAAAAATACCTATTGGATGTATTATTATGCTACGAATATGGTTCACAGTGATTACGATCAATCGGGCAGGAAATTCAAATACTACCGGATTAAAGTAAGAATAAAAGAAAAGTGATAAGAATTGAAATCAGCGTTATTTGTTCTTTTACTGAAACGTAATTTGGAATAGAAGGACTTTAAGAACACTTTTCTTAAAATTATCCATCCTTTTCATAGAAATCACCATCATGACACTTTTTGTTTCCAGTTAAATTTGAAAAACCGGCCAACGTACCGTTTTTTTTGACATTGCTTTATTTCACCCATAAATTCGACTCATGTCCAACTCGCAGATAGTAACATTTAACAACAACTACATCAGCGGAATTTCATTTATTTCCGCGCTCGGTGGCTATCTCTTTGGTTTCGATTTCGCCGTTATTTCAGGCGCTCTGCCGTTTCTGCGACCTGAGTTTCAACGCACTCCCTGGTGGGAAGGATTTCTTACCGGTTCATTGGC
>JBQCFO010000470.1:0-8306 GCA_051959055.1 Ginsengibacter sp.
TAAGGATAATAAAAAAATAAAACACGAGACAACCGGCCAAACAGAAGCAAGCTATAAAGGTCGAAATAATAAAATCCGTTCACAGATTTCGTCAAATTTTAAAATACACCAACGAACTATTGCCCTTCATAAAGACGGAACTGTCAAGATCAGGTTTATAATAGACACCAGGGGAGAAGTAACAGGAATTGCTGTTTTGCAATCAGTCGAATTTGCTTTCGATGAAGAAGCAATGCGTGTAATCTCTTTATTGAAAAAATGGAATCCGGCAGTGGATAAAGGCAGAAAAGTCATTGCGTACCGCATTCAGCCGATTACTATTTCTTTTTAAGCAAGGTACAATTTCAGCCAACATTTATCGTATCGTACACCACTACTTTCTTCCACAAATGCGAACAATCTTTGATAAATTTTAAATGAACCGAATCTGTTTGATAAATATCCTGATCTTCCTTATTGTTGAACAACAATAACCAGGAAACAGACCACGTGGTATCTATTACATCGCGATTGGTGCCGGCGGGTTTGCCAATATGAAACTCTTTGATGGTAGATGCGCAAGAAAGCTGCTTCAATCCTTGAATGAGTTGCTCCAAATCACTTTTGCTTTCAGGATTTTTTAGCCAAAAAAAGACATGATGAAGAAAGCCTTTCTTATCAATAATCATATAAAATAGATTTTAAAAGTAGATCACCCTGATACATAGCGGAATATATTGAATACAAATCCGCTTTATTTATGCTCCTGCTGCATTTTCAAATTTTCAAATTAACGCCTTCACCATCGCTTCCATTTTCACATTGCATTCTTCATATTCTTTCTCAGCAGTGCTTTTTGATGTGATTGCTGAGCCGGCCTGGATCGATAAATAACGGTTTTTTTCATTGTAAAGAATGCTTCTGATCACTACGTTAAAATCAAAATCACCATCAGGATTTATATATCCAACTGTTCCGGAAAATAAACCACGTTTTGTTTTTTCATATTGCTCAATTAATTCCATAACTCTTTTTTTGGGCGCGCCGGTCATTGAGCCCATCGGGAATGTCGCGGATAAAATTTCTCCAAAAGAAACATTTTCGCGAAGCCGTCCTTGTATCGTTGAAATCATTTGATGCACCTGCGGAAAAGAGTATATTTTTTGAAATTCTTTTACGGAAACGGACCCTTCAGTACAAATTTTACTCAGGTCGTTTCTTACCAAATCCACAATCATCACATTTTCTGCACGCTCTTTCGCGTCAGTTTGCAGTTGATATTTTTCGCCTTCAATATTTTTATCTGATCGTTTGGAAGTTCCTTTTATCGGTTGCGAAAAGATCACTTCTCCTGTCTTTTTTAAAAACCGTTCGGGGCTGGCGCACAACAGGCATTTTTCATCCAACTTATAAAAAGCAGCAAATGGGTTTGGAGAAATCTCACAAAGTCTATTAAAAACTTTTACAGCTTCTATGTGTATATTTTCTGCAAAGAACTCCTGACAAAAACAAATTTCATAACAATCGCCTCTCAGAATGTGCTGCTGCAATTTTTCTATCGTTTGCAAATATTTCTTTTTGGAAAACCGGCTTTTTAATAAAGGAGTTTCAAACACTTTTTTACCAGGAATAATTGAAACGATTTCTTCAAAAATTTCATTTGGATCCATGTTTTCCGGCACACCAATTTTCACCGTTTCTTTTGAAAGGATAAAAATTATTTCAGGAACAAAAAAGTAAAAATCAGGAAAGCCGATTCCGTCTTTATTATTTGAAGAAAGATTTTCTATTTCATTTTTCAGATCATAGGATACATGGCCAAATATCCAATCGTTGTTTTCTTTTTTAAACTGATCAAGCGATGCCAGATTATTTTTTTCACCGGAAATGACTGAATGAATAACACCACAGCCTGCAATACAATCAATCGATTTATCAAACTCATAATCATGATTATCCAGAAAACAAAAATTGCTGAACTTCTTTCCAAAGTCCAGCAATTGATATTTAAAAAGATAAAAATCAGTAAGGGTATATGAACAATATTTCCTTTTCAAAATGAGTTGTCAGCCCAGGCAATATAATTTTTAAAAATCTTCATCGTCGTCAAAAAGGTCGTCGCCTTCATCAAAAAGGTTGATGCTTTTGAAATCATCATCGCCTTCAAAATCATCATCTTCTTTTCCTTTCTTTCCTGTTTTTTTCCCTTTTGACTTTGGAATGTCAAACTCTTCAAAATCAGGATCAAAATCATCATCTTCTACTTTTTCCCAATCATCTTCTACTTCTACATCATCATCCTCATCCTCATCGTCTTTTCTTTTTTTGGAAGAAGAAGATTTTCCTTTTTTAACGGGTATTTCATCATCATCAAAATCATCATCATCATCATCATCGTCATTCTTTGAAGCTTTTTTCGATGAAGTTTTTGGTGCTGCACCGGCAGTTTTTTTAGGTGGAAATTGTTTTTCCTTTTCAGATTTTGCTTTCATATTTTCCAAGGATTTTTTTGTAAAATTTCAATTTCATTTTCAATTAACCAAAAATAAAGAATACTTTTTTTAAAAAAAAATTACCTCTTTTTCGACCACAATTATAAAGCCACAATGATTTGTTCGGTGCCCGGCCCGTTTGAAATATAATTTACCGGAACGCCCAGCGTTTTATTTATATAATTGATATAAGTATCCATTTGTGCGGGAATATTTTTAAAATTTTTAATGCCGGTAATATCCGTTTTCCAACCTTCAAATTCTTTATAAACCGGCTCTATAGCTGCACCTTCCATTTGAAAGGGAACGTGTGTAGTTTCTTTCCCATTCATTTTATATTCATTACACACTTTAAGTGTATCAATATCGTCCAGCACATCTGCTTTGGTCATTACTAATTGAGTAACACCATTGATCATACAGGCAAAATTCAAAGCAACCAGGTCAATCCATCCACATCTGCGCGGCCTGCCGGTTGTAGCGCCAAATTCATGGCCTTGTTGACGGATAAATTCTCCCATTTCGTCATGCAATTCTGTAGGAAACGGGCCGCTTCCAACGCGGGTGCAATACGCTTTGGTAATTCCGATTACTTCTTTAATTTTTTGTGGTGAAATGCCGAGTCCGCTGCATACACCGGCTGTAATCGTGTTTGAAGAAGTAACATATGGGAAAGTGCCAAAATCCACGTCGAGCATACTTCCCTGCGCACCTTCTGCAAGAATCTTTTTTCCTGCCTGGATGGCATCATTTATGAAATATTCGCCATTGACTATTTTTAATGTTTTCAAAAAGTCAAGCGCCTCAAAAAATTCATTTTCCGCTTGTGAAATATCTTCATCAAAAGAAAAATTGTCTAATATCTGCTGATGTTTTTTTCTAAGTTGCTGATATTTTCTTTCAAAATCATGCCCCAGCAAATCTCCTACACGCAAACCATTTCTGCCTGTTTTGTCCATGTATGCCGGACTGATGCCTTTGAGGGTAGAACCAATTTTTTCCCTTCCTTTTGCCGCTTCGCTTGCACGGTCAATGGCGCGATGTGTTGGCAGAATAAGGTGTGTCCTTTCGCTGACATACAAAGACTTGCGAAAATCAACACCAAAAGAAGCAACCGCTTCACATTCTTTTTTCAGAATGACCGCATCCAGCACTACACCGTTGCCGATCAGGTTTGTTTTATTTTCACGAAAAATACCGGAAGGAATCTGATGAAGTACAATTTTTTTCCCATTTACATACAAAGTATGCCCTGCATTGGGGCCACCCTGGAATCGCGCAATCATATCATAAGCCGGCGCAAAATAATCTACAATTTTTCCTTTCCCTTCATCGCCCCACTGGAGCCCAAGAATAACATCAACCATTTTTAAAACAGATTTATAAACTCGTTTTTTAAGAACGGTAAAAGTATAATTAAAAATAGAATGAGGGAAATTATTTGTGAAAAAAACAAAGAGCAGAACCAATAACAGAACTTAAACCTTCGCAGCAAAGAAACAAATAAAAGAAAATTGTATTTTCCGTTTTAATTAAAGATTTCAACACAAAGGGTCTTTTTGAAAAACCCAAAATGTAAAATCAAAAACACGTTCATTAACAAACCATTCACAAAAACACCTACATTTACTCAAAAGAATATCATGCAAAGACGTCAGTTTATTAAAAATACCACGATTGCTGGTGCTGGTATCGGTCTTACCGGTTTAAGCCTAAAAACATTTGCCCGTAAAAGCGCCGCTGATAAAATCAGGGTAGCCGTACTCGGTACCAATGGCCGCGGACTCGCTCATATCGAAGCGTATCACACGATTCCGAATGTAGAAATTGCCTACATCTGTGATGTGGAAGAAAAGGCCCTCGCGAAAGGGATGAATCTGGCTGAAAAGCTAAATGGCAAAAGGCCAAAAGCCATAAAAGATTTCCGAACGATTTTAGATGACAAAGACCTGGATGCCGTGTCCATTGCTACTCCCGATCACTGGCATACACCTGCGGCAATTCTGGCCTGTGCTGCGGGTAAGCACGTTTATGTAGAAAAGCCTTGTGGCCACAATCCTGAGGAAGGAGAAATGCTGGTAGCTGCTACAAAAAAATGCAACCGCCTGGTGCAGATGGGCAATCAGCGGCGTTCCTGGCCAAATATTACAGAAGCGATAAAGGCAATTCATGATGGCATTATTGGCGAAGTGTATTTCGCGAGGGGCTGGTATGCCAACAACCGTGGCTCTATTGGTCATGGAAAAGTGGTGCCTGTTCCTTCGAATCTTGATTGGGAACTATGGCAGGGCCCTGCTCCACGTAAAGATTACCGCGACAATCTGGTACACTACAACTGGCCGTGGTTCTGGGATTGGGGCACGGGTGAATCGTGCAATAACGGGACGCATGAAATTGATTGCATGCGGTGGGCGCTGGGTGTTAATTATCCTGATAAAGTCGTTTCCGGCGGTGGACGTTATGCATTTAACGACGACTGGCAAGCAACAGATACCCAAATGATTACTTTTGAATTCCCGGAAAAAAAAGCAGTCAGCTGGGAAGGCCGCAGTTGCAATAATTTTCCTGAAGCTGGCGGTGGCAGAGGTTTTAAAATCTTTGGAAAAAAAGGAACACTGGTAAACAGTGGTAATGATGATTATAAAATCTATGACGCCGACAATAAATTAATTAAACAAAGCCGGGAAGAACCGAAAACAGATACCATCAATCCTGTAGGACCGGGGGTACAATTGGACGCTTACCATTTTCAAAATTTTATAGATGCAGTGAGGGAAGGCAAGCCATTGAATTCTCCTATAAGCGAAGGACATAAAAGTGTGTTGTTATGTCATTTGGGAAATATTGCACAACGGGTGAGCAGAACCTTGCATTGTGATCCGGCAAAAGGTGGAAAAATTCTAAATGACAAGGAAGCGCAAGCGCTTTGGGGACGCCAGTATCAGCAAGGCTGGAGACCCGATATTAAATTAGCATAACCTCACTTTTTTTACTAAATCTTTTCAAATGAACTTAAGAAATTCGATTACCGCTTTGGCTTTTTTGCCTTTTCTGAATACCACTTATACCACAACTCCAACGGCAAAGCCCGGATGGACGGATCTCTTTAATGGTAAAAACCTCAACGGCTGGCACCAGTTGAACGGCCACGCAAAATATTCTGTTGAAAATGGAGAAATTGTGGGTACTACTGTAGCAAATACGCCTAATTCCTTTCTTGTTACTGATAAAGATTATGGGGATTTTTTCCTGGAGCTGGATATAAAAGTGGACACCGCCATGAACTCCGGCATTCAGATCAGAAGCGAAAGCCTGCCGGATTATAACAACGGAAGGGTACATGGCTACCAGGTAGAAATTGATCCTTCGAAAAGAGCCTGGAGCGGCGGCATTTATGATGAAGCCCGGCGCGGATGGCTCTATCCTTTGGAGTTGAATCCTGCTGCAAAAAAGGCTTTTAAAAACGGTCAGTGGAATCATTATTATATTGAATGCATTGGGAACAGTATTCGTACCTGGCTTAACGGTGTGCCCGCTGCTAATCTTATAGATAATATGACTCCTAAAGGATTTATCGCCCTGCAGGTTCACCAGGTACCAGATGCGGCTCATGCCGGTGAAGAAATCCGTTTTAAAAATATCCGCATCAAAACCACTGACCTGAAGCCATCAGCTGATGACAAGATTTTTGTAGTAAACTTAATTCCCAATACCGTTTCCCCACAGGAAAAGAAAAACGGTATTGCACTTTTGTGGGATGGTAAAACATCTAACGGATGGAGAGGAATTAATAAAAATCATTTCCCTGATTCTGGATGGGTAATGAAAAATGGCGTATTAACTATTTTAAATTCAAACGGGGAACAGGAAGGCTCGGGAGGTGATATCATTACGGATAAAGAATATGGTGCCTTTGATTTGCAATTTGAATTTAAATTAACTCCCGCTGCCAATAGTGGCGTGAAGTATTTTGTAAAAGAAAGTTATGATACGCACGGAATGTCAGGTATCGGGCTGGAATACCAGGTGCTGGATGACAAACTTCATCCGGATGCCAAGCTTGGCCGTAATGGGGATCGTACTTTATCTTCTTTATATGATCTGATTCCCAGGAAAAACATTCCCGCTGCCTTGAAGGATGTGGGAGAATGGAATCGTGGAAGAATTATCGTTTATCCGGATAACCATGTAGAGCATTGGCTCAATGGCTATAAAATGCTGGAATACCAGCGCGGGTCAGCTGAATTTAAACACCTGGTTGCCATCAGCAAATATAAAGACTGGAAAAACTTCGGGCTTTGGGATAAAGGCCATATTCTGCTGCAGGATCATGGGAATGAAGTATCTTTCAGGAGTATTAAAATCAGGGAATTGAAATAAAATTGCTTTTAAATTTCAATTTTCCTGTAAATTTTTACAAAGCGATCCCTCGCGGTCTTTGATCTTTATTTGAAGCTGCACTGGTTATTCTTTCCTCTTCAGAAAGAAATAATGCTCGTTTTGTAACGAAATACTCATCATTTTCTAAAACAAAATGAAAGGCATTTGCGTAAAAAAGGCAGAAACAAAAGACGGCTTATTTGCTTTCAGCAAACAAACATTTATCGCGATTTCCTATTTCCTCTAACATTTCTGTGTTGTAAAAATTAATTAGCATCGGAACTAATTAATTTTTACTAATACTTTTATCTATATTTGCTAAATAATTTAGTTAATAAAAAAACTTTATAGCCATGGAAATTAACCAATATAATTATGCAGCATATAACGGGAGTAAAGATTTTGATCAATGGAATGTGCAAAGTGCCAATGCTACTGGTTTTGGGGCTGCTGCCGATGATTTTATGGAACGGGGCATTGACCTGAATGAACAACTCATCCGCAATAAACCGGCTACCTTTTTTATGCGGGTAAATAGTGACGCCATGCAAGAGGCAGGAATTTCCAAGGGAGATGTTGTCATTATTGACCGCTCATTAAAGCCAGTAAGCGGAAAAGTAGTTATCGCTAACCTGAACGGAGAAATGCTGATTCGGCGGTTCGAAAAAATCAGGAATAAAGTACGGTTATTACCGGAATCGAATAAATTATCACCGATTGAAATAGATGATTCCTGTTGCGATTTTTCAATCTGGGGTGTGGTAACCTATGTAATTCATGTGCCATAAATAAAATGATGCAGCATGAAAGCGATTGTAGATTGTAATAGTTTTTATTGTTCCTGCGAGAGGGTCTTTAAGCCGGAACTCAATCACAGCCCCATTGTGGTTCTCAGCAATAACGATGGTTGTATTATTTCGCGGAATACAGAAGCAAAATCGCTCGGAATTGAAATGACGGCCCCTTATTATCAGATGCGGGAACAGATCGAAAAAAATAACGTAGCCGTTTTTTCATCCAATTACAATTTATATGGCGACATGAGCCAGCGGGTAATGGCGGTTTTAAAAATACTTACCGGTGAAGAGCGGGTAGAAGTTTATTCTGTAGATGAAAGCTTTTTGGACCTCAGCCATATTCCAACCGCTTCCCTGTAAGAGTTTGTTATGAAAATTAAAGCGACAGTAGAGCAATGGACGGGTGTTCCTGTATCTGTAGGCATTGCGCCGACAAAAGTTTTATCCAAAATAGCCAACCGCTTTTCAAAAAAAAATAAAAAAGGGGTAACGCTGTTTGACAATGATGAAAAGATAACCCAAGGACTGAAAAGCACAATGGTTGAAGATGTTTGGGGAGTAGGGCGCCGCTCAGCATTAAAATTAAAAGCGCAAAATATTATTACCGCCTTTGATCTTAAAAATGTAAATAAAGAATGGGCACGCAAAAACCTTGGAG
>JBQCFO010000471.1:0-3950 GCA_051959055.1 Ginsengibacter sp.
GAGAAGAAGAAAGATATTTTTTTCACAAAATTTATCCGTGATAGCAGTCGATCATATTAATATCAAGTTGGAGTGAAAATAATAGCTGCTATCTCCTCGCTTTTGTTCTGATGCAAATGTCCGTCTACTCAATATCGAATAAAAAAATTGTCTCTTCCTTTATACCAATACAAATTCCAGGTATGACAACCGAAACGCACATAAATATTTCCCTAATATAACATTAAGAGATAAAACCAAATTATATATTTTTTCTACACAGTTTATGTTTCGAAGTTTTCAGTGATTATCAAAAGAATTCTACATACGAATGTTTGTCCAGATTTTTTTTGCATAAAAAATATTTACTACGTCTACTATAACTTTTAACGAAACGCATAGGCATTTTTTTTAAAAGCAAACATAATCTCAAAAAATTACATAGTTGTTTTTTCTTATTTTATAAAATTCATATTAATTTTTATACAACTTTCTTTTCAACTTGCGTATCTATCTCATTAAATGATAAAACAATATATATAAACCACAATATATAAATATGACATTTTTTCAGCCACAAATACTAAAATTTTTTCCCGCAACACCGAAGAATCAAGAGAAACATTATAAAAAGAATAAATTACGATTTTATTTGAAAATTAATTGCTAACAGGTACAGTTAACAACTCATAATCAGTCTAATATCAATCATAAAATGACGTTCTGGCATTTTTTTTAAGAAGTCTTTTACCGACACCATAAAAATAACATATATGACATAAAACCACTCAACAAATTATTGCAGTTATAAAATATAATCTATTGCTAATTAGCAAATTAATCAATCATTTTCTTTACTAATTTCATTAGTGTTATTTCAGCCGCGTTGTTTTTATTAATTACCAAGTTCGTTAGCAATAAGAATCATATCTTTGATAACAAATTCTCAAACAATTCTGTAAAATGATAAAAAACTGGTTGACACCAATTGTAGTAACCATGGCATTTTTGTCATGCTCCTCCCCTCAGGCTCTGGAGTACAAAACATATCATAATTTTGCTATCCAAAGCCTCGGATTCAATAAATCTGAAATAAGTCTTGACCTGGAATATTACAATCCAAATAATTATGGCATGCAGCTGAAGAGTACAGACCTGGATATTTTTATAAATGGAAATTTATTTGGCCACAGTTCGATGGATACTTTGATAAGAATTCCCCGAAGGGATACTTTCAATATCCCGGTAAAATTTGATGTGAACATGCAAAGCATTTTTAAAAATGCATGGAATACTTTGATAGGAAAAGAAGTTTTGGTGAGACTTTCGGGAAAAGTAAAAGTGTGAAAAGCGAATGTTTTTATGAGTATTCCGGTAAATTATGAATCAAAAGA
This sequence comes from Ginsengibacter sp., assembly GCA_051959055.1. Taxonomy (GTDB): domain Bacteria; phylum Bacteroidota; class Bacteroidia; order Chitinophagales; family Chitinophagaceae; genus Ginsengibacter. Next base: position 1,374 of record JBQCFO010000471.1, read on the forward strand.
AACGTTTTCGTTTTTTTAAATATGTGAGGAAACAATCATTTTTAGAGTTCTTTTTTTATAATACAGGAGTACAACACAGGTTTTATTTTTTTTAATATCTATAGAAAGTCTGTTTTAACCGACCGGTTTTGGTGCAGTAAAAGGAGAAATAAGCCAGATTTTGATTCGCTTTGAATGAGCATTTTCAGGAAACTTATTTCTTTAGAATTGAGGAATCTATACTTGGAGAAAACCTGCACGGAGGAGGTAATTTTTTGGTCGCTTCAGGTTCTGCAGTTACATTATCGGCATCATACCCCATATTTGCAAGAGCCGTTTTAATATTTTCAATGTTTGTTCGCTCGGTATACCAAACCACGGTAACAGTATGTCTGTGATAATCAGCTTTTACTGAAGACACGCCATATTCATGCACTAAAAAATTTTCTACTCCTGTTTTACAATCTTCTGCCTGCAATCCGGGTGTTTTAATTACTGCTTTTTGCACCACTTTTTGTTGTGAAAAACAGACATTTGAAAATGCAAAACAGGCAACGATTCCAAGCGTAATTGTTTTCATGGATTGATTTATTTCCAAATTTATGAAATTCCATTCCAGTTTGCAGGGTCCTCCCGCCAGTTTAAAAGCGTATTTTGATCGGATTCAGAAACAACATTTTGCGCGATAGCCAGCGCAATTAATGAGTCATAATCCGTTAGCGATTTCAAAGGAATCTGATATTTTTCAAATGCATTTTTCGCCTCTGGGAATCCATAATTGAAAATTGAAACCATTCCTTCGACTTCCAAACCGGCAGTTTTTAAAACATCCACCACCTGCAAACTGCTCTTTCCTGTTGATACCAAATCTTCCACCACCACTACCCTTTTTCCTGGTTCAAAAAAACCTTCAATCTGATTTCCTAAACCGTGTTCTTTTGGTTTGGGCCTCACATATATATAAGGAAGTTTTAGCTGGTCGGCAGCCATCGCACCCCACGGAATTCCTGCTGTTGCAACACCGGCAATCATATCTGCAGTATCAAAAGTTTGAAAAATAATATTGCACATTTCAGATTTAATAAAATCACGAACAAAAGGAAATGAAAGGATTTTCCTGTTATCACAATATATGGGGCTTTTCCAGCCGCTTGCCCACGTGAAAGGATGTTCAATATTTAATTTTATTGCATTAATTTGTAACAGCTTTTCAGCAATCGCTTTTTTATCAGTCATGCTGCGAAGATAATAAACACGTATGAGCTACATTACAATTTACTTCGGCGATAAACCGGTTTTTTTATGCGATCATATTACACCCGAAATCGAAGAATACCGTCATCATCCTGAAACCGTTTTTATTGATGAAATTTCTACTGCTGCCATCAATTCTTTGTTGCATGAAATCGATAAATCACAGTTTCATGCAGGAATTATTTTGGGTGATAATTTCGATAAATTAAAAGCAGATTTTTTCAAACATTTTCATTTAATAAAAGCCGGCGGCGGTGTTGTAAAAAATGAAAATGAAGAAATATTAATGATGTTCCGCCGGGGAAAATGGGATTTGCCGAAAGGAAAATTAGACGAAGGCGAAACGATTGAACAGTGCGCAAAAAGAGAAGTTACAGAGGAAACAGGTTTACAAAAATTAAAAGTTATAAGACCACTGGGAATTACATATCACACTTATGTTCAGTTTGGAAAACACAATTTGAAAGAATCGCATTGGTATGGTATGAAAGCCACAGGAAATGAAAAATTAATTCCACAAACGGAAGAAGACATCACAGAAATTATTTGGGTAAAAAAAGAAGATTTGGAAAAATATTTCTCAAATACTTTTCCTACCATTTTGAATATATTAAAACATGCCGAATGAATAAGAATTGGCAATATTTGTTGCTTTACTTACGAAAAACCGGCAGTATGAAAAAAAATAACAAAGAATCACTCAGTCTTAATGGTGTATTTGAATTCAGTGTAAAATCAAATGGTCCTCTAATATTTTTTTACAATTCGAACGTAGACCATATGTTTGCCAAACAAAAAAAATTAACGTTTATGAAAAATCTTTATGGAAGAAATAAAATCTTAACTTATTTCTTTTTAATAACAATAACTTTCTTTAGTTGTAAAAAAAATAATTTATTTACAGATCAAAATACATTTCGAAACCCTGATAAAAATTTAAAAATTGCTCAAGAAATCCCTCCAGAAATATTAAATTCAATGTATCAAGATTATTTGAAAAATAATGAGATACAAAAAGCAAAGAACATTCAATCTGCTTATGATTTTAAAACTGGCAAAAGAATTGCCGAATCTTCTTTAAGCTTAAATTTAAATGTACCCGGCGTAGGATATGTTTTAGATAGCGGTTATTTTGTGGAAAGTTCAGGGCTAGCACAAGCACATGTCGAAAAGTTGGGATGGGTAACATATAATTTTGCTGATATGAATTCTCCTTTTGCACCCAATGCCTTTGATAATACGGCGCCATCTAATGGTCAGTACATGGGCACAATAGGGCAATCGAAGCGAATTGAAGCCTTTACACTTCCTTCAGTCCGATATAACTTTAATGGAAGTCTTTCC
>JBQCFO010000472.1:0-8508 GCA_051959055.1 Ginsengibacter sp.
TTAGAAATTCATTCACGGATTCAAAAGAAGTATCTGACAATTCTCCGGGTTTATGGAATTCTTTTTAGGTCCAAATTTGATTTGGTAAACCTTCAAAAGAGTCAAAACCAAAAATAGTCCGGTCAGGAAAAGACAACGAAAGGTTTTTAAGAGATCCGCCTTTATAAACGCCAACTTCTGCAAAATATCCATACCCAGGAGCTTTCTTCGCGAGCGTTATCATTGCATCAAGCCTGTCTTGTGTAATCAGCGTATTTTCCATGGAAAATAATTTGAAGGTTTATTTATCTCTCCAAAATTCATGATCGCAAAAATCGATATTTCTGTATGCTAAGGACAATACGGACGGTGGCTTTTCAGAAGAACTGATCCAGAACTCACATCCTAATCTTTTTTGATTAAATGAATCCTGTATTTTGTGCGATGGATTTTGATAATAACATTTGAAGTCGCTCAGCTTTCTAAGATATTTAGCAGATGCGTACCAGAAATTGCCACAATAATGAGAAATGGGTGGCATATCTCTCCAGTTTACGCCGACGCTATCAAAGCGTGGAAGTTGTAACATACATTTTTCCCAGTTTTCTATTAATTCTTTCATCATCAGGCGGCGCCATTTTGCTTTAGTTTCATCAAGCGGATTACTGACCCCTTTGCTATGCAGATATAAAACATAGCCTTCGTTTTGACGAACATGTTTTTCAATCGCCAGTAAAGTTGGTGTTTCAAAGTAGTTGAAGTCAGCACTGTTAAAAAGAACAGAAGATTCCAGGTTTAATTCTTCACAAATTGATTGAACGATATGCAATTCTTTCTTATTTCCCAATACGGTCAGATTGATACATTTAAAACCATTTTCATTTAATTGAATCATTTGTTCTGTAAAAACCTGTAACCAATTACCCATGCAGGCAAGATGATAAAAAACCTTTACATTCTCCCGAAGATAATTCGCCAGGCTTTTCCTGTATTGAAGAAGATAAGGATAATGCAAAGCAAAGTCGATTTTTTCAGGAAGCTGAATGCATAAAGGGAATTGTCTTTTTGAGGTATCAATTATTCCACAACCCCAGTCCGTATCCAATAAAACACACCTGAAAGAAGTCTTGTTAAATAATTTTAATGCAGCTTTCCATACAGTTCCATTCCAGTTTTCGCCAGTTCTAAAGTCTTCATGATCACGCTGGTGCCAGGCATCCGGCGGCATACAATCATGCAAAATCATCGTGCCTCCTTTTATAAGGAAACGGAAGGAATTGCTGATGTCTTTTTGCACTTGTTCTTCAGTGTGCAGGCCGTCAATGAAAATAATGTCAAACCGCTCCTCATTATGTTCGAAGAAATTATCTGCGATATCATTGAAAGTGCAGGTTTTATGAGCGCAACGAATCTCAGTAAAATTAGCTTTTTGATCCGGTGGGCTTATTTCTAAATAATGACTGCTCTTTTTTTGTTCAATCAAATAATTTATTAATTCTACCCGGTTCATTATTGATAAAACTTGTAAGCTGATATTATAAAATAAAACCGAATTCAACTGTTCTATTAAAAGGATGCATGATATTAATGAACATTCATATCAGGCTTATACTTTTTCCAAAACCATTAAACTATCTGCTTTGCTGAATTTTCTAAACATTCCTGTATCAAGCAATTCATTCACAAATAACTTCACTCCTGGAAAATAGTCTGCATAATCATGAAAACCTACGTATCCTCCTTCTCTTATACAGCCGGAAAAATGGGTGAAATCATTACGAACACTGGTGTAATCATGCAATCCGTCGATGAACAAAACTGAGATTGGAATTTTCAGATTTACATTTAAAGAATGTTCCTTTATAATTTCAACCACATCATTTAAATTTTCTTTATCCAGATTTTTCTTAAAAAATTCATACGATGGAGGAAAAGATTGAAGTCCCTGATCAATAGCTCCTAATTTTCCGTCATGAGTATCAATGGCAAATAACCTGCCGCCGGGAGAAAGTGCCTTTATGATCCTTCCAAAAAGTACGGTAGATTTTCCGTGATAACTTCCTATTTCCACGAAAGAATGCGGTGCTTTCAAATCCATGCAGGCCTTTTCAGCAACGGATATCAGCAATGTGGCTTCACTATCATTCAACCATCCGTGAATTTTTTTTATCGTGCCCAGAATAGAAGAAGCGCATATTTTCGGCTTTGAAATGTCTTTAGGTGTTTTATAAGCGCAAGCGATGTTGTATTGGTTAAAGTGTTGCCTGATGTAATTTCTAACGGGATGTTCAAATTCTCTTTTCACAGGATGGATCCAATAGGCGTCAGTTTCATTAAGCGCTTCGCAAACTTCCTGAATGCTAAAGTCTTTTTTATATTTTATAAAATGGTAGCTGCAGGGATTTTGGACGATTTCATAACCAAGAAGACTGGTGAGTGTTGGTAAGATAATTTCTTCAGATGCCCATATTTTTGTGTGATGTAAAATAACGTTCAATTGGTTATTGGTTTTAATCAATCGGACTAGATCCCTGGCTGCATCATGTGTAAAAACAGTTGATGGCCAGAAAGTCCAGTGTACAAACTTGTTTTCCCCGTTTTTAAAATTTTTGAGAAAAGGTTTCCATAAGTTGTATTCCCTGAAGGCCTGTACAGCAGGGTGTACCATCAGATTATCACTTTCAACTTTATCAGGCATGCTGGACAGCATTCCTGCATTTTTTTGAGAACTCAAATAATGCCCAATATGTTTGACATACCCGGGCCGCAGGCAAAGCTGATCAGAATCTACAAAAGTAATTGTATCGAATTCGAGATTGGCTAATGCGAATTCCATGCATTGTACTGCAAACGAATAGAGGTATCCCCATTTTTGAGAGACAGGTTTAGGATAACAGATTACGCCATATTTTTCTAAATCAGTATGGCCAGACAGGAGTTCTTTGTCAATTCCTCCATTGTATAAAAGAATGACTGAGCCCGGATCATGGTAATTTAGATTATAGACCAGGTCTTCTATACAATCTTTTTTTTCATGCACTAGGCAGGCATAAATGTTCTTTATAGTAACAGGAGGGCTGCTTGTGCCAGGTATTTTTATAACCGGTTCCGTACTATGATTGTTCACCTCCGGTATATCCTTATTTTGATAATAGAGAAGCCAATCACCATTCATGATTTTTTTTATTTCCTCCACAGGATAGGAGTGCCACCAGATACTGTTTGTTTTTTTTGGGCTGATATTGTCTTGATGGATCATGTGGACAGAAAAGGTAGGATCCGTATGAATATGAATATTTATTGAAGGAGCTTTCCATACAAATAGGCCATCCATCCCTATATTTATATCTTCAAAGTGATGCAGTTGCCAGAATTGTTTTTTATAGCATAAAGAACTTCCTATGATCCAGGGGCGCTGATCTGTGGGATAAATATAATTAAAGGCTTTTTTATTAAGAAGGTCGTAATATAACAGGTTATTAATACCACAAATAAGAACTTTCTCACTTTTAATTGCTTCCGCCTGGTAACTTAAACGCCAGGATGCATACCAATCATCATCATCCCAGTTTGCGATAATATTACCTCTGGCATATTCACACGCTATATTCAATTTTGCTCCCAGGCTTATCTTATTATCTAAACGAAAATACCGGATGTCAGCATGTAGCGGAACCAGGTCTTTTATAACATCTTCACCATCATCAATAATAATTAATTCTTTGTTTTCATAATCCTGGCGTAGAAAATAACGGATGGCATTTGGAACAAATTGCCTCCTGTTGTACGTTGGCATTATGCACGAAATCATTGGTAACGTTTCTTTACTCATTGTTCCCGAACTCACGTTAACTAATAGAAAATTAGACGTTTAAGTTGTAAAGTGAAATAAACAATCTTTGTATTTTATCCGAAGCGCAAATACAGTAAACAAAGAAATATGCTGCTTTCCTGTTTTGAAAAAAAATAAAAATTTGCCGGGATGTTTCAAATTGAATCAAAGGATTATTAGGGCTATCATCGCTTTTGGATTGAATAAAACAAGATGTGCCTGATAGCACATTTTAAAAAGCTAAGGACTCATTTCTCAATACAATCCGGCAAAAACTAAACGCTTAATTTAACTGATAAAAACTTTATCCTCTTTTTCGTATTCTTTTTTAAAACCTTCCACAATATCTTTCCTGGTTATTATAGTACTGTTCCTGAAAATGCTTTGTAGAGAAGCATAGTGAATAACATTTACAATAGCAGCGCCAGTCACTTCATATTTTTTCGCAATTGACATAAGGTCGATCTCTTTGTCGAGTTCTGCTTTTGATGGAATGGAAGATTTCCAAATCCGGTATCTTTCTGAAGCATCCGGAATTGGAAAATAGATAATTGAATTAAACCGGCGAACAAAGGCCTGATCAATATTACTTTTGTAATTTGAGGCCAGAATGATTAGTCCCGGAAAATCCTCCACCCTTTGCAGCAAATAGCTTACTTCCTGGTTAGCATATTTATCATGAGCATTTTGAACATTGGAACGTTTTCCAAATAAAGCATCCGCCTCATCAAAAAATAAAATCCAGCTTTTATTTTCAGCCTTTTTAAAAACTTTTTCCAGGTTCTTTTCTGTTTCGCCAATATATTTTGAAACTACCTGCGAAAGGTCTATACGGTACACATCTTTTTCAAATTGTTTGCCGAGCAAGGTAGCGGTTAAAGTTTTTCCGGTACCGGGAGCACCGTAAAACAAAGAGCGGTAACCGGGCTTAATTCTTTTATCCATTTCCCAGTCGTGCATAAAAATGTTATTGTAACGAAGCCAGATTTTGATATCCTGTATTTGACTCAATGTTTTTTCATTTAGGATCAAATCTTCCCATTCCATTTTCGTGGAAACAAGTTTTGCTGGAAAGTCCGGACTGAATGCTGGTTTAGCCATAGTGCCAAAGGTAAAAAGATCGACCAACTCCGGTTGCAAAATAATTTTGCCACTCATTGAAGGTTCTCCTTCTTTTACACTTTCGAGGTACAGGATGTTTTCTTTATAAAAAAAATGATCGGAAGAAAAGTATTTCATGATGTCCAGTCGCCTGGCAATGTCGTTACCGGCTAAAATGAATAAAGCCGTTTCGCCTGTTGGAATCATTCCACGGTAATTAGTTCCTTTCACTCCCCCCAATTCAGTAAAATCTCCTCCGTTTGGTAAAAATTTTTGTATAATGGATTCAAAGAAGTTGGAAGTGATATGAGGTACCAGGGCTATTAAGATTATCAACCATTCTTCTTTTGATTTTATTTGTGGAATAAGATTTTTTAACCCGTTATTACAAAATACTTCATCAGGACAAATTTCACAGATTGCGTTTACACTTCCCTGCTCGAAATATTTTTCAAGTTGTTTTGAAACGATTGTTCTTAAGTGATCCAGGTGTAAATTGAAAAAAGCGAGTGAATCATTGTGCCCGGGCATATCTCAAATTAATTTAATGGAGAGTTATCAATAGTTACAGATTTTCAAATAAACAAAAATAGATTCAACATAAAGCTGCTTCTACTTAAAATGATTAATAACATTTGGCAGAGGAATATCCTTCCGAAATTTAATGATAAAATGATTTATTGACGCGGATTTGTTTAATTTGATAAAAGTGCCTGTACAATTTTGAAGCGAATAAATCAGGCGGCCAATACAATCCAACCAGGCAACTTTAACATCTGGGTACATGGAAACAGTAAAATGTTTTATCTTACAATTTCCTTCATCCAATATTCCACCTGTAACCAGAATCGTGTTTTTTCCAATTTTTAAGCTAATACTCCTGCTATTCACGTAATCAAGTTCATTTATTAGTATAGCGAGTTCTCTGATTTGATAATGTCTAATCTGCAACCAGGGTTTATGGGTTCTTCCCATTATAAATAAAAAAGCAAGAACGCAGCAAAGCAAAGCAATTATTGCTACATGCAAAATGAATCCGGGAATCCATCCAATGAAAGCCAGGATCATTATAAGTACTGAAAGTCCTGCAGAAAACCATTGAGCTTCAGAAAGCGGACCGTAATAAGGCCTGGAAATATCTCCCCTGGCAAATTCAAGCAAAAAACGTAAAAGCCCGTAATATAAAACATATAAAGCAAAAGCAGTTCCTGCCTGAGCTCGTTGTGATATGGAAAATATCATAAAAATTACGACCAGTAAAACTCCGGTAGCTTCAATGATTTGCACCGGAAAGAGACGGGTTTCTAAATAATAATATGGAAAACCCATTTCGGCATGTTCTTTATGATAATGAATTCCGTAAGAGGAAGGTTTACCATGACAACAACCCGCCATAAAGCATCCTATTCTTCCAAACATAAGAATGATTCCAAGACCGGTGGCAATAATATCGAGATATTGCAATATATGGGCACGCTCTGCCAAAAATAAATAACAGCTGCTCAATAAAACAATTGCCAATTCGTGATGATAGTAAACCAGGACCGGTGTGCCTTTTATCCGGTTCATTAATTCAGCAAGGCTAAAAAATGTTGTAATTCCAATCGTTGCAAGGATCAGCCAGACCAATAGGGATAACTGCAGAAAGATGGTTAAGTACAAAGTGGTAATTAATGATGCAAAAACTCCCAAGGTTCCGAAGATGGTGAATGAAGCAATTTTTTTTCCAAAGCAGGTAATAAAAGGCTGAGGTGTAACCATTTGAAGATTATAATTTTAAAAGGGCGCTGATGATCCGGTGACCTTTTGGTAAATTTTTCGCCAGAACTCAACTTCCTGGGGGTTCATCGTGTTCTGATGGTCAAGCATTAATAATTCAATGATCTGAATGATCTGCGCTTTTTCGATCACGGGGATAGCCTGGGCAGCTTCTGCGCCTGCCTTTACATCTTCTCCCGGACCACCCTGGGCGGCAGATTCAGCCGGATCCGAATGGGCAACAGCAATACCTGCTATAATCAGGGGCCTTAAAATTCTGAAATCTTTTACAGTATCATTGATTTCCGTCAATGCTTTCCTGGAATCGGGGCCTAAATAGGCAGGCGCTTCAATACTGGAACCCGTACATGCATGGAATTGGCCACGTTTACTCTTTCTTCTAACCGGTTCGTTCAATTTGAAGCCGGTCATGCCCTTGTTCATAAATTTCCATCCAACGGAATTGGCTTCACTCTCTATATTCTCGTACGTATCATAGACCGATTGCTCACTCTTATGACTTGCATCTGCTCTCTGTTGCAAAACATGAGTAAGTTCATGTGCTAAAAGCGCCTTTCCTAGTAAACTTTCAGGAGGAATCATCTTGTCCATCACAATATCTTCGCCCTGTGCTCCTGCCAGCAAATTTCCGGAGCCGGCTATGGATTCCTGTTTTAAATGAACTGAGGATAAGCTTTCCCCAAAAAAATGTTCCATTTCGTTTCTTACTGAGCTATTTAAATTGCCATTTTCTTTTGAAGAGCTGGAATTCTTTTTTCTTGAATCAGGTGCGAAGAACGGATTTTGAGCAGGGGATGAATTGTGAGAGCGTTTTTCTTTTGAGAGGTGGTCTTGTTTCATAAATTATGCATTAACGGGTTAAAGAATTAGTTCAGCGAACATTCAATTCTTACCATGTTGCTTTTGATTATGGGTGGGTTGACGGTGAATGAGCGTTGAAAGAAACCTTATCTGAATGTATTATTAAAGCTATGCACAGCTCTAGTTTAATTTATTATTACCATACTTATAATTCATCAAGTAAAATTTTTTGTGTTTTAAAAAATGCCGGACCATTCATAATTTTCCCATTTTCCGGTATAACAAACCATTCAAAATTTACACCTGCAGAAGCCGCTGTTTTTTTCATTTCTGCCAGCGCTTTTAGTACTTCTTTGTTTTCTACCTTACTTAAAAAACCTTGTTCAAAAATGAGGTGTAAGCTTTTAGATTTTACATTTCGTACAAATAGTTCCCCATTGCTGAACGTGTTTCGCTGTAAGGCGGGGAGATACTTTTTTTCCAGGTTAGCCTGTAGTGTTACAGGATCGGTAACACTTGTGCTCTTGACAGATAGCACTTCGGCGCCTTCAATTTGTTTTACCGATTTTCCTTCCCTCAATACATTTTTAGCGGTGCCGCCTTTTACACCATCAATGCTGGGGAAATAATCTGGCAGTCCGTCCCAGCCCCTGCCTTTCAGATCGGCTAAGTGGGCATCTTCTACTGCATAGCCCCTCGCTCTTGGTTCTACTGTTACTGGTTCGGTGCCAGAGGTTACGGTGCGTGGCTTTTGCTTGTTAACCAAAGAATTATCTAACTCTATATTACATTTTTTGGTGGTGAACCTGCACCACGTGCCATCTTCTATTTTTCTGCGGTAGGTATGATCGCCAACTTTCACTTCGACGTCGTAATCGGGTATAAATTCTTTTTCCGTTACTTCCAGCACATTTCCTCCGTCTTTTACTTTGGTCTCAAATAATCCCTTTTCCAGCTTCATAAGGTCTTCCGCAGGTTTTGCTTCATCGCCGGCTTTCTGAGCAGCCTTAACTACT